>NZ_JBIVKQ010000022.1:60664-147131 GCF_044750845.1 Streptomyces sp. NPDC088766
GGGCCGGCGCGGGGGGGCGGGGCGCCCCCCCCCCCCCCCGCCCCCCCCCCCCCCCCCGGCGGGGGGGGGGGGGGGGGGGGCGGGGGGCGGGCGCGCCCCCCCCCCCCCCCCCCCCCCCCCCCCGCCGACGAACAGCTGGCCACCACGCTGGAGGAGCCGTTGCGCTGCCGGGAGCAGCAGGTCCGTGCCGGCGAGCGGATCTCCGGACTCATGTCCGCCGCCATTCCTTACGGCCAGGGCAGCAACACCTACGCCGACGACCAGGTCGTGGAGATCGGTTCGTACGTCACCGGGGACGGCGAGCAGCCGTACCGCTGGTACGTCACCCGGCTCGGCACGGTGACCCTGGCGGTGTCGGTGAAGGGCGCCGCGGGTTACCCGGACGCCGAGTTGAACCAGTACGCGTCGCACGCCACCGTCGCGATGCTCGACCGCGTGGAGTTCGAGCTCGGGGGGAAGGGCTGATGGAGCCGTTGCGTTCGTCCGATCCCGCGCGTATCGCGGACCACCGCCTGCTCGGGCGGCTCGGCGCCGGAGGCATGGGCGTGGTGTACCTGGCGCGCACGCCCGGCGGCGCGCTGGTGGCGCTGAAGGTCCTGCTCGCGGAGTACGCCGAGGAGCCGGGCTTCAAGGAGCGGTTCCGCCGCGAGGTCGAGGTGGCCCGGCGGGTCGGCAGTCCCTGGGCGGTGCCGCTGGTGGACGCCGACCCGGACGCCGCGGCGCCGTGGCTGGCGACGGCCTTCGTGCCCGGCCCGTCGCTGGGCGAGGCGGTGGCCGCGTACGGGCCCCTGCCGGAGCGCGGGCTGCGGCTGCTCGGCGCCCGGCTGGCCGAGGCGCTGGGCGAGGTGCACCGGGCCGGGCTGGTCCACCGGGACCTGAAGCCCGGCAACGTGCTGATCGCCCATGACGGGCCGCGGCTCATCGACTTCGGCATCGCCCGGGCCCCGGAGGACCGCACGCTCACGGCGACCGGGATGGTGGTCGGCACGCCCGGCTACCTGTCGCCCGAGCAGGCCGGGGGAGCCGGTGGGGACGGCATCGGCCCGGCGAGCGACGTGTTCTCCCTCGGGTGCGTCCTGGCGTTCGCGGCGACCGGCCGGGCACCGTTCGGCAGCGGGACGGTCGACGCCCTGCTGTACCGGGCCGTGCACGATCCGGCGGACCTCGACGGGGTGCCCGCGGGCCTGCTCGGGGTGCTGGAGCGCTGTCTGGAGAAGGATCCGGACCGGCGGCCGGCCGCCGGGGAACTGGTGCGGGAACTGGCGGCCGACGACGCTCCGCAGGACGGGGAGGCGGCAGACTGGCTGCCCGAGCCGGTCGCCCGGCTGATCGCCGAGCGCTCGGCCGCCGCGCTCGCGCTGCCGGACATCGAGCACACGCTGGCGCCGACCGCCCCGGGGTCGGCGGAGCCCGACACGCACGAGACGTCCGGCTCGCCGCAGCCGCAGGACGCCCGTCCGGCCGGCCGGCGCCGTTTCCTGCTGCTCGCCGGCGGGGCCGCGGCGCTGGCGGCGGGCGGGGGCGGGGCGTGGTGGGCGGTCGCCCGGGACGGCCGTTCGGGAGGCGACAGCCCTGCCGCCGCCGCGTCCTCGCGCCGCCCGGTGCACACCGTCGTGCTGCACGGTGACCTCAGCGGCCCGCAGCGGGAGACGGGCAGGGCCCAGGAGCGCGGACTGCGGCTGGCCGTCGCGGAGTTCAACGCGCGCGACGACGCCCCGTTCACCGTGAAGGCCAGGACCGTCGACGACGCGGGCGACCCGGCGGCATCGGCCCGGCTCGCCGCGGAGCTCACGGCCGATCCGGCGGTCCTCGCCGTGGTCGGCCCGACCACCGACGCCACGGCGCAGGCGGCGCTCGCGAAGTACGACGCCGCACTGCTGCCGGTCGTCGCCGTGTCCCCCGGCAGTGTCAGCCTCGTCACCCAGGGGTACCGCTCGTTCCTGCTCGGACGGCTGCCCGACTCGGTGCTCGCCGTGTACGCGAGCAACTACCTCCTCGGCAGAGCCGGTTCACGCAAGGTCGGCCTCGTCGTGGACCGCCCGGCCGGCAACTACGCCACGGACCTGGGCACTTCCCTCAGCACCCAGCTCGGCAACGCACAGCGGCCGCCGGTTCCGGAAGTGGTCAGCGCGATGCGCCGCGACTTCGGCAGCGCGGTGGACGGGGTGCTCTCCGCCGGCGCCGACTCCGTGTTCTTCGCCGGTCTGCCCGACCGGGGGGCGTCGATCGCCGCGACGTTGCGGCAACGCGGCTTCCGGGGTGCGCGGGTGTCCGGCCCGGCGCTGCTCGACGGGCGTTTCCCGACCGCAGGTCAGGAGGCGGCCGAGGGATGGGTGATGGTGGCTCCGGTCATCGACGCGACCCGCAAGCCCGAGGCGAAGAAGTTCGCCGCCGCCTATCGCGAGCGCTTCGAGGAGGCGCCGCCCCGGTACGCGGCGGAGGCCTACGACGTGACCGGGATGCTGCTGAAGGCCCTGTCCGGGCTGCCGGCGAAGAAACGCACCCGGGCGAACCTGCTCGCGGCCGTGCGGACGGGAAAGTACGAGGGCATCACGAAACCGTTCGCCTTCCAGCAGACCGGCCTGACCGGCCTGATCGCCATCGACGGCAACGGTGGCTACCTCTGGCGGGTCGCGCAGGGCGACTTCGTGTACGACGGCCCCGCGCCGCTCACGGTCTGACGGAGCCCGTCCGATGGAGCCCCTGCGGACCGGCGACCCGTCCCGGATCGGCCACTACCGTCTGCTGCGCCGGCTGGGCGCCGGCGGCATGGGCGTGGTCTTCCTGGCCCGCGCGCCGGGCGGGGCCGTCGCCGCGGTGAAGACGGTCCGTTCCTCGTACGCCGACGGGACGGGCTTCCGGGCCCGGTTCGGCCGTGAGGTGGAGGCAGCCCGGCAGGTGGACAACCGCTGGGTGGTGCCGTTGCTGGACGCGGACGCCGACGCCGAGACACCGTGGCTGGCGACCTCGTACGTACCGGGCCCCTCGCTCGCCGAGACGGTGGACACCTTCGGGCCGCTGTCGCTCGCCTCCGTGCGGGTGCTGGGCGTGCGGCTCGCCGAGGCGCTCGAGGCGGTGCACGCGGCCGGTCTCGTGCACCGCGACGTGAAGCCGGGCAACGTCCTGCTGGCGCCGGACGGGCCGCGGCTCATCGACTTCGGGATCGCCCGCGCGCCGGAGGCCACCGCGCTCACCTCCAGCGGCGTGATCGTCGGCTCGCCCGGTTTCCTGTCGCCGGAGCAGGCGCGGGCGCGGAGCGGCGAAATCGGGCCGCCCAGCGACGTGTTCTCGCTGGGGTGCGTGCTGGCGTTCGCCGCGACCGGGGTGCGGCCGTTCGGTGGCGGCGCGGCGGCCGGCATGCTGCTGCGCACGGTCTACGACGAACCGGATCCGGCGGCGGTCCCGGACGCTCTGGCACCCGTGCTGAGAGCCTGCCTGCACAAGGATCCGTCCGGCCGCCCCACCCTCGCACGGCTGCGCGAGGCGCTCGGGGAAGGAGCGGGAGGAGCGGAGGCCGGTTCCGCCGAGCGGTCGGGCTGGCTGCCCGCGCCGGTCACCCGGCTGATCAACGACCGTTCCGCCGCGGTGCTCGCCATCGGCGCGATCGAGCCGACCCGGGTGCCCCCGGCCGCGCCGCCGGACACGGTGTCACCGTCACCGGAGGCCGCGACGCTCACGGCCGTCACGGCCACCCGGCCCCCCGCCCGCACCGTCGGCCGCCGCCGCTTGCTGCTGCTCGGCTCGACGGCGGGCGTGCTGGCGGCGGGCGGTGGCGGGACCTGGTGGTGGAGCACCCGGCCGAAGCCGGGTACGGCCTCGCCGTCCGGGACCGGCCGTGCGCGCCCCGAGCTGGTCGTGGCGTTCCACGGCGACCTGACCGGCGCCCGGAAGGAGACCGGGAACGCCCAGCTCGAGGCGGCCCGGCTGGCCGTCGAGCAGATCAACTCCGGGAGCGATCACCCCTTCCGGCTGAAGCTGCGGACGTACGACGACGGCGGTGACCCGGAGCGGGCCGGTGAGCTGGCCGGGCGGCTGGCGAAGGACGCCGGCGTCCTCGCCGTGCTGGGCCCCACCACCGACGCCTGCTTCCTCGCCTCCGAGGTCACGTACACCAAGGCGGTGATGCCCGTCGTGTCGGTGTCGGTGGGCGCCGACACGCAGAGCACGACGATCGGCACGAGCGTGTTCCACTGCCATGCGGCGCTGAGCGTCACGAACGGGCTCCTCGCCGCCCCCTGCGTCCGCTACCTCGGCAACCACGTCGACGCCCGCCGGGCGTTCCTCGTGGACGACCGGGCGCAGGGCGACTTCGCCTGGACCCTGTGCGACCAGACCGGGCAGGCGCTGCGGCGGGACGGCCGCGACGCGACGGTGACCGGTGTCGCCGCCGGAAGGATCGACTACGCCGCTCTCGCCGCCGCGGTGGTGTCCGCCCGCGCGGACGCGGTCCTCTTCACCGGCGACGCGGCCCGGGCCGCCGGACTCGCGTCGGCGCTGAGCAACGCCCGGTTCACCGGCGCCCGGATGGCGACGGAACGCGCGTTCGCCCCGCGGTTCCTCACCTCGGCCGACGCCGCCGCCACCGGCTGGGTCTTCGTCACCTCCTTCACCGATCCGACGGCCCGCCCGGCCGCCCGGGCCTTCACGAAGGCCTACCGCGCCCGCCACGGCACCGACCCCGGCTGGTACGCGGCGGAGGCCCACGACGCCGTGATGTTCCTGGCGCAGGCCTGCGCGAAGGACGGCTCGGCGCTGACGGAACGGGGCGCGATCGCCCGCCGGATGCCCGAGATCACGTACGAGGGCATCACCAGGACCGTCCGGTTCGAGCAGGGGTACGGCTACAACCACGACGCGATGTTCCTGTTCCGGGCCGCGGACGGGGCGTTCCGGTACCTGGGGCAGTACCAGGAGGCGGCGGTCTCCTGAGGGGAGCGCCTCTCCCCCGTCCGGCGGGACGACCGGTGGCCGTCCCACCGCGTTCACTCCGCGTCGGCGACGACCGCCCCGACGCGGTCGGCCAGCCCCGGGTCGCGCCGCACCAGGAGGGCCGCGTAGCAGACGGCCGCGAGGAGGGTGGCCAGAGCCGCGTACGGGAACCAGCTGTACGGGGCCGGCTGTCCGGGCTTGGCGAGGTAGTACAGCGGGACCAGGACGGCGAGGGCGCCGACCGCGGGCAGCATCAGGTGCCGCACGATCCGGAACTCCTGCGGACGGTACCTGCGGTAGTACAGCGGCAGCGCGATGTTGGACGCGAGGTAGACCAGCAGGATCAGAATGGCGCCCAGGCTCGAGGACTCGGCGAAGAAGACCACCGGGTTCATCTGACCGCCGTTCTCTCCGAGCACATGCCCCAGACCCCAGCCGACGATGATCAGCAGCGCGGTCGCGGCGAAGGTGACGATCGCGTTGTTCGGCGTACGGCGCGTGGGGTGGACGTACCCGAAGAAGGACGGCAGCAGCCCCTCCCGCCCCGCGTTGAACACCAGCCTCGCCTGGGAGTTGATGCCCGCGACGAGCACGCCGAGGGTGGAGGTCAGGCCGCCGACGTAGGCGAGGATCGCCAGCGCCCCGAGCGTGTGCTGGGCGACGTCGACGAAGGGGATCCGGGACTCGCCGAGCCTTTGCACGTCGTAGCCGAAGCCGGTCACCGTGGCGTAGGAGAAGAGGATGTAGCTCACCGTCATGATCGCCACGGAGGAGAACACGGCGCGGCCGACGTTGCGCCGCGGGTTCTCGGTCTCCTCGGCCAGTGCCGCCGAGTTCTCCCAGCCGATGAACAGGTACACCGCCAGCGGGAAGCCCGCCGCGAGGCTCTTGACTCCGTGGGTGAGGTGGGAGGGCAGGAACGGGGCCGCGGAGAGGGCGCCCCGGTGTTCGACGATCGCCGCGACCGAGACCACGACCAGCACGAGCATCTCCACGCCGAAGAAGTAGCCGGCCCACTTGGTGGACACCACGATCCCGCGCAGCATCAGCACCACCGACAGCCCGGTCAGCAGCAGCGTCCAGATGATCCACGGCAGGTCGACGCCGGTGTAGTGGTGCAGGGTGATCTGCATGAACCCGCCCGAGATCGCGATGACGGAGGCCATCGCGATGATGTAGCCGAGTCCGGCCAGCAGAGCCGTGGTCACCGCGCTGACCGGCCCGAAGGTCCTGCCGACGAAGGTGGTGAAGCTGCCCGCCGAGGGGTGCGCCCGGGAGAACTCGGCCAACGTGTTGCCGAACAGCGCGACCGCCACGCCCGCCGCCACGATGGTCAGCGGGGACGCGACGCCCGCGGTGGTGGCCAGGAAGGCGAAACCGAAGAAGAAGCTCATGGCGGGGCCGACGTTGGCCATCGTGGCGGCGGCGATGTCCGCCATGCCGAGGACGCCGCCGCGCAACCGCTGGGGGGTGCCACCGGCGGGGCCCGGCGTCGACGACGGTCCGACGGTTCGGGACTCGGGCATGGCGACAGCTCCCTTCTGAGAGGTCAGTTCGGTCCGGCGTGCCGGTGTGCCTTCACCGCTCGTACGGCCGGGTCCATCGCGCCACGGGCGAGCTCGTCGAGCAGGTCGGCGTGGCAGCGGTTGCGGGCCCGCACGAGCGCCGGGCCCGGCGCGGGCTCCAGCAGGCACTGCCGTCCGAGCAGGTCGGCGGCGAACCCGCGGATCCCGGCGCCGCCGAGCGCCTGAGCGAGGTCGAGGTGGAAACGGGTCTCCAGTTCGAGCAGCCGCGCCGGGTCGTCGGCCAGGTCCATCTCCTCGACCAGTGCCCGCAGCCCGTCGAGCCGGCCGTCCGGCAGTTCGCCCGCGGCGTGCGCCACGAGCCCGCACTCGAGCAGCAGATGGAGGGCGTCCAGTGAAGCCGCCTCGTCGGCGTCGTGCATCACGGCGACGACGGCGTCCCAGTCCGTCGCGACGAAGGTTCCGCCCGCCCGGCCCCGGCGCCGGTCGAGCAGGCCGTCCTGGCACATGGCCTCCAGCGCGCGGCGCACGGTGATCTCACTGATCCCGAGCTCCTCGCCGAGGACGCCGGCGTCCGGCAGCCGGTCCCCCGGCGACACCGACCGCAGACGCACCCGCAGGGCGATCCGGGACCGGACGAGCTCCGCTCCCGTGGGACCCCGGCCGGCCAGGACGCGGGTGTCCCAGCCGGTGTAGGGGCCGAACTTGCCCGCTGCATTCGCCACGGCGCCACCTTAACGGCCTGCCGAGCAGGGTCACGCCGTGGTCCACAGAGGGCTCCCAGAGCTCCCGGAAGTGAGGGTTCCGCGCTGCACGAAAAATAGAGCAAGGTGAACAGTTAAACAAGTCTTGTTCTTTTCGATCGTACTGAACTAATTTCCAGACGCCCCCCTGGTCCGTACTCCCTGTCCACCCACCCTCATGGATGTCGAGATGACCACAACCCTCCCCAAGAGCCCTCCCACGGAAGAGTCCGGCGGCCTGCAGGCCGGACTGAAGAACCGCCACCTGTCGATGATCGCGATCGGCGGAGTCATCGGCGCCGGCCTGTTCGTCGGCTCCGGCTCCGGCATCGCCGCCGCCGGCCCCGGCATCCTCGTCTCCTACGCGCTCGTCGGCGTCCTCGTCGTCCTCGTGATGCGCATGCTCGGCGAGATGGCCGCGGCCAACCCCACCTCCGGTTCGTTCTCCGCCTACGCGGACCGCGCACTGGGCCGCTGGGCCGGCTTCACCATCGGCTGGCTGTACTGGTTCTTCTGGGTCGTGGTGCTCGCCGTCGAGGCGACCGCCGGGGCCAAGATCCTGGCCGGCTGGATCCCCGCGGTGCCCCAGTGGGGCTGGGCCCTGATCGTCATGATCGTCCTCACCGCCACCAACCTGGCCTCGGTCAGCTCCTACGGCGAGTTCGAGTTCTGGTTCGCCGGCATCAAGGTCGTCGCCATCGCCGCGTTCATCGTGCTCGGCGGCCTCGCGCTCTTCGGCCTGCTGCCCGGCTCCGACCACCCGGCGAGCGGCTTCTCCAACCTCACCGCGCACGGCGGCTTCCTGCCGAACGGGCCCGGCGCGATCCTCACCGGCGTCCTGATGGTCGTCTTCTCCTTCATGGGCAGCGAGATCGTCACCCTGGCGGCGGGCGAGACCGCCGACCCGCGGGCCGCCGTCACCAAGGCCACCAACAGCGTGATCTGGCGGATCGCGGTGTTCTACCTGGGCTCGATCCTGGTCGTGGTGTCGCTGCTGCGCTGGGACGACCCGGCGATCCTCAAGGACGGCTCGTACGTCGCCGCCCTGAGCTCCATCGGCATCCCGCACGCCGCGCAGATCATGAACGCCATCGTGCTGACCTCGGTGCTGTCCTGTCTCAACTCCGGCCTGTACACCGCCTCGCGCATGGCCTTCTCCCTCGGCCGCCGCAACGACGCCCCGGCCGCCTTCGGACGGACCACCGGACGCGGCGTCCCCCGCGCGGCCATCCTGGCCTCGGTCGTCTTCGGCTTCGTCGCCGTCGCCTTCAACTACCTCTGGCCCGACACGGTCTTCCAGTTCCTGCTCAACGCCTCCGGCGCGATCGCCCTGTTCGTCTGGCTGGTGATCTGCTTCTCCCAGCTGCGGATGCGCAAGATCATCCAGCGCGAGTCGCCGGAGAAGCTCGTCGTGAGGATGTGGCTCTACCCCTACCTGACCTGGGCGACCATCGCCCTGATCACCTTCGTCCTGGGCTACATGCTGACCGACACGGCCGACGGCGGCGGCCGCGACCAGGTGGTCCTGTCCACGGCGGTGGCCATCGCGGTGGTGGTCTTCGCGGTGGTCCGGCAGCGGCTGTCGGGCGGGAACCGGGCGCGGGAGGCGGGCGACACGGCTCCTCCGTCCTGACGATCGCGGGCGGGACCGTCCGGGCCGGCGCCGGCATCGACACACGTCGACGCCGACGCCGGTTCGGACGGTCCCGCAGGACGTCCACGGTGAGCCTGCGGGAAATCCGCGGCACGACGTGCGGCCGTCGCCTCGGCCACCGGCTCCATCGAGGCCGAGGGGCTGCGCGTCAGTGCAGACACCACCGCCGGCCTCGACGCCTACGCACGCGGAGAACTCGACGCCGCAGCCTTGCGCGCCCGCACCCTCGCCCGCTACACCCGCAAGGCCGCTGAGTGACCGACCCCTACAGCGAGCCCAACGGCGTCCTCCGAAACAGTCTCGGCATCACCGACGCAACCGAGCTCTCCGAGGCCGAAGCGGACATCGCCGCCGTGGAACTCGCCATCCTGGACGCCGAGCCGCTGCCCGGCAGCCACGACCTCGCACACCTGCAAGCGTTCCACCGGCAGATCTTCGGCAGCGTGTACCCGTGGGCCGGGGAGCCAAGAACCATTGAGATCTCCAAGGGCACATCGTTCTGCCCGTCGATCCACATCGTCTCCTTCGCAAAGGACGTGTTCCGCAAGCTCGCCGACAACAACCACCTGCAAAGCCTGGACCGCCTGGAGTTCATCCGAGCCCTGGCCGACCTGTACGGCGATGTGAACGCCATCCACCCCTTCCGGGAAGGCAACGGCCGCACCCAGCGCGCCTTCCTCGCCCAACTCGCCCGCGAAGCGGGATACACCATCTCCTGGCAGGCCATGGACCAAGAGGAGAACATCGCCGCATCGGGGCCAGCTTCAACGCGAACAACGACCTACTGGAGAAGATGCTCGACGCCCTGGTACGTCCCGCCTGACTGGCGTCCGCCGGTGGCGCCGTCACCGAGATTGAGGTTTCCCCGTGATCTCGGACACGTGATCGTTGTGCCGCGAGGGCGTGCTGGTTCGCTGCCTGGTCTCGGCCGGGGTGAGACAGCCGAAGGTCTTGTGCCTGCGCAGTCGGCGGCGGTTGCAGAAGGTCTCGATGGAGGAGAAGACCTCCGCGCGGGCGGTGGCCCGGTCGGGCCAGGTACGGGTGCCGATCTCCTCCTTGAGCAGGGCCCAGAAGCTTTCCGCGGCAGCGTTGTCGAAGCATGATCCGGTGCGCCCGCAGCTCTGCCGCAGCCCGGACTTCGCTATTCGCTCCCGGAACCGGGTGGATGTGTATTCGGTGAGTTCAGGATCTCGATCGTCTGCTGCTGTTCGCGGACCTCTTTGCGCAACCGCTTGAGCTCCTCGCGCTCGGCGCTGGTCAGCTCGCCGGACCCGTCCTCTCCCCGGTCCGCCTTCGCCCGGCGGTACCAGCACCGCAGGGACTCCGAACTGATGCCGAGCTCCCGGCCGACAGCAGTGACCGTCTTGCCCGAGGAATCGACGAGCGCGATCGCGTCCCGCTTGAACTCCTCGGTGTACCGCTTCGTGTACGTGCTTCCACCTGGTGCTACTTCCTGTGGAACCTCAAGATCCCAGTCTCCAGGTGTCCACGATCAAGGGGAAGCTTCAGGGGCTCCCTTCCCCGTGCGCTGGTGCGGGCGCGTCCTACGCCTGCGGTCCTGCCTCGCCACTGATGTGACGGCGCTCATACGGAGTGCCTGGAACTCACTCAGGCCACTCACCGACTCCTGTTGTGGCCGTTCGCCAGGTCCGCGTCCTGACCGGGAGGCGATCAGGCGCCCGAAATCCCGTGCCGCCGTGGCGGCTTGTGGAGGGCATCTGTCGTAGCACCTCCCCCGTTCGTTCGTGCCCCCTGCCTGTGCGTCCGGCCCTGGAACTGGTCGGCGGCGCCGTGCGGCGTCCTTGGAGCGGGGGTGGTGCGGTGGTTGCCGCGAGCGGGCTGCGCTGGGTTCTGAGTCTGCTGTTCGCCGTGCCCGTCGCGTACGGCGTGTGGAGGCTGGTGCTTCCAGGAACCAGCGCCGGGGAACGCGTGGATCACGCGCTGCACGCGGCCATGGGCGTGCTGATGATCGCGATGGCCTGGCCGTGGGGAACGGACCTGCCGGTCGTTCCCCAGGTTGTGCTCTTCAGCGTGGGCGCTCTGTGGTTCGTGGCCGCCGCTCCGTTCCGCGCGCATGGCGGGTCCCGGGGCCGGGTGGTGGTCGCCGCTCTTCCGCACGTCGTGATGATGGGGGCGATGGCATGGATGGTGTCGGCGATGGGCTCCTCGGGGACGGTGTCCGACGGTGGAGGCTCGGCCGGGATGCACGACATGGCCGGAATGGACATGTCGGGTGGCTCGGGTCTCGCCTCCATGAGCCTGACGGGCGCGGGCTCCGTCGCGACGGCGGTGGTGCTCGCGATCGTCCTCGGTGTGCTGGGACTCGTGTGGCTGACGCGTGCGCTCGACCGGGCGCGGGGCAGGCGCCAGGACGGTGGTGGTCCTGAGGGCGACGGGGTGGGGGCGACGGATGTGATCAGTGTCCTGGCCCCTGCGTGTCATGCGGCGATGGCGCTGGGTATGGCCGTCATGTTCGCCGTGCTCGCGTGATGCGGCCGGTTCACCGGAGAAACCTGTCGGTGCGCTGTTTCCCGCGGTTCCTCGTGGGGAGTTGACGGTCGAGCCGTCGTGTCCCGCGATCGGTGGGCGGGACAGCGGCGAGGAACAGGGGGTGAGGTGCCGTGGCCGGAGCACTCGGCAGTCAGGTGAGCGGCGTGGACGAGGCGTGGCCCTGGGAGCGGCCGGTCGCTCGTGCACGCGGGCGGACGGCGGTGAGCGAACCCCTGAGCAGGGTGTGGTCCCTGTCCGTCCTGGCGACGACGGTGCTCGCCGGAGGCTACGCCTGGCTGGGATTCTTCGTCGGCGATGTGCCTGGGGCGCTGATCGGGGCTGCCGCGGGGCTGGTGACGAGCGGGGGGCTGCACCTGGCGGTCAACCGGGCCGTGTCGGGTCCGCGTTGACGCTCCCGTGTCTCCCACGTCTCCCACGTCTCCCACGGTCCGGGTCTTCCGACGCCTACTGGTGAAAGAAGTCATTCCGCTCTTGGCCACCGGGGCCGCACAACACCCGGCGGCCGTGAGCAGAACGGGTGTCCGTCACGCCGCGGCCGGTTCCGTGACCTCGTACCCCGCCTCCACGATCGCCGCGCGCAGCCGGGCGTCGTCCAGCTCCGTGCCGCCGACGGAGACCGACCCCGCCGTGACGTCGACGTCCACGTCGGTGACACCGGGGACCTGGGAGACCTCCTCGGTGATACTCGCGGCGCAGTGCTCGCAGCTCATGCCGGTGACGCGGTACTGCTTCTGTGCCATGGCGCAACTCCTGGATGTGGGTGAGGCGTTCGCACGCCTCTTGATACGGATGTACGGGTTCTCTCGTTCATCCGGTGCCGCCCACCACTGAGTCGTGGCGCCGAGGGGGTGAGTTCCCGGCTGTGGCGCGTGTCACTCTCCCGGGGCATTGCATAGCGGGGGCCGGAGCGCGGAGTTTCCCGCCCCGGCCCCGGCCCCCGCCCTGGGCCCGGTCAGCCCGCGTTGGCGGACCCGGCCGTGCGGCGGTTCCGGACGACGCCCACGGTCAGGTCGACGGCGAGGAACACGGCCAGCGGGATACCGAACAGCGGAATGATCCAGCCGATCACGGCGACCACGATGATGCCGACGGCGACGGCCCCGGACGGCAGGTTGCGCCAGCCTCCGCGGGCGGGTGGGGTACCGAGCGCGGTGCGACGGTCGGAGCGGGTGGGGCGGCGCTGCCACCACATCCGGTAGCCCCAGGCGGTCACGCAGATCAGGCCGACGGCGAGGAGGGCCAGAAGGATCTGGTTGACGAGGCCGAAGAGGGTGCCCATGTGGGCGTTGATGCCCCAGCGGGTGAGTTTGGCCATCACCGGCCAGTCGGCGAAGGCGACCTTGTCGGTCACGCGGTCGGTGGCGGCGTCGACGGCGACGCTGTCGCGTCCGACCGGCCAGAGGTTGCGGGTCTGCGTCACGGTCCAGGCGGAGGCGTTGTCCGCAGGTACGGCGATCTCCACCGGGCCGCCGACGCCGTCGGCGCGGGCTGCCTTCAGGACGTCGTCTATCGCGGCCGGGTCGACGCTCTTCGTGGCGCCGGAGCCGGTCGTGCCGGTGGTCAGGGTGGTGGCCACGGAGGGGGTGTGGGAGTGGAGCGCGTCCAGCGCCTCGCCGAAGTTGGCACCGGCGTAGCGCGACCATGTCAGGCCGGTGGCCGAGAGGCCCAGCAGTCCGACGGCGAGCCAGACTCCGGTCGCGGCGTGCCAGCTGCGGGTGCGCCGTACGCCCTGTTTCGCGGCACGGTCGGGCAGCAGCAGGCGGCGGGCGGTCCGTTTGCCGTGCCGGCGGCGCCACCACAGGAACAGGCCGCCGAGGACGAGCACCCACAGCCAGCTGGCCGCGATCTCCGAGTAGTAGCGGCCTACGGTCCCCAGGTTGAGGTTGCGGTGCAGGGCGTCCAGCCACGTGGTGAGCGGGGTCTCGGCGTACCAGGTGGTCAGCTGTCCCGTCGTCTTGCCGGTGTACGGGTCGACGTAGACGGTGTGGGTCTTCTCCCCGAGTTCGGGCAGGGCGAAGTCCACCTGGGTGGTGTCGTCGCCGCTTCCCGGACGTACGGCGGTCAGCGTGCCCTTCGGGTGCTGCGCGCGGGCGGCGGTGACCTGATCGGACAGCGGCACGGTGCTGCCGCTGGTGTGGGCGACGTGGAGTTCCTTGCCGTAGACGAGCGAGTCGAGTTGGGGGGTGAAGGTGTAGAGCAGGCCGGTGACGGCCGCGACGAGCAGGAAGGGCGCCACCATGATCCCGGCGTAGAAGTGCAGCCGTGCCAGCAGCGGGCCGAGGCCCTCCGCCTTGCGCGCGGGCGCGGGCTCCGTCGGCTTCCCGGCCGTCCTGGTGGAGGTGGCCTCGGTGCCGTCCCCGGCCGGTTCGGGCAAGGCTGGTTCTTCGGAGTCGACGATCGTCATCTTCACCTCGTGCTGGGTCGGTGGTGCACCGGGCACCGGAATCCGTGCAGGACGTTCGGCGCCGGGTCGGTGGATCGCCGTGACGCCGCTCCAGGGGCCCGAATTCAGCCACTGTCCTGAAGTAGTCGACTGGAAGGTGTTCCGAGTTCCCGGGGAATCGCTCGAATTGGCCGAGTCCGGCCGGGGCGGATGAGACGGCGCACAGGTGGGGTCGGAGCGGACGCCGGACGCTGGGCGTTCCCACGTGGTCGTCGCCAGGACCGCTGCGGTTCCCCGAGGCCAGGGGGGACAATCCTCGCGTGGGACGGTTCGGCGTCGTCGCTCCCGTGCCCCGTGGCGCCGTGCCACGATGACTTCACCCGGGCCACGGATGGAATGCGCCTTCCCGAGCGTGGCCCGGCCTCTGTGCCTGCCGACCGCCATGTCGCCCGCCGGCCGCCGGCACCCACCGGGGTGGCGGCCGGCGGGCTCAGAAAGCCGTCGGCGACAGCCCGCCGCCCGCTGCGGGCCCGCGTCGCGGGCCGGTGACACGCGCGGCTTCGGGCGCGGGTCGGTCGTCACCTCGCGGGCCCACCGGCCCGGACTCCCGTCCCGGTTACGGAAGTCCGGGCATCAGGTCACTCGCCGGCGCCCCCTTCCGGGGTTCTGCGGCGCCTCAGTGTGCGGACGGCGAGGAATCCGCCGCCCGCCGCCACGGCGACGACCCCGGCGAGGGCCGCGGTCGCCGTGGTGGAGCCGAGGCCCAGGACGGAGTCCGAGCCACCCGTCTCCGGGGCGGGCAGGCTCAGGGCCGCGCACGCCGCCGGGGTGCCGGCGGGCTTGGTGCCGTCGGCGGCCTCGAACTGGTAGGCGTTGTTCTGGGCGTCCCCGTCCCCCGCGGTGATCGAGTAGGTGAGGGTGATGATGCCCTTCGGCAGCGGTGAGACGGCGGCGCATGCCGTGGTCGTGTCGGTGACGACCGGCTCTCCGACCGGGATCTCCTTGCCGTCCGGCCCGATCATCCTGATCTTCGGCGCGATGCCGGAGGTCAGGTTGTCGAACGTCAGCCTGACCACGTCGGTCCCGGCCCCGACCGTGGCCCCGGGGGCCGGTGCGGCGTCCTTGAGCGCGGTGTGGGCGTACGCGGGCGCGTTCCCCAGGAGCAGCAGCGCGCCCGCACACACGGCGGATCCGGCCGTCGCCGTCAGAAGTCGAAGTCGGCGCATGCGATCCGGTTGTCCTGTGCCTCGTTGGGGTGGACGACGATCGCGACCGCGTCCTTGCCGGTCTTGCGGGAGTTGGTCACCGTCGTCATGCCCATACCGGACTTGTCGGCGGTGAACATCAGGTGGATCTCGTTCGGGGGCGTGGTCGCGCCGCCCTTGTCGAACTGGAAGTGTGATCCGCCGTTGTCGTCCGAGCAGCGCTGGGCGTGCAGGTGGGCCATGTAGACGTGACCGGGCTTCAGTCCGGTGAGAGACACGGTGACAGTGGTGCCCTTGGGACCCTGGCCCAGCCATGCGGTGCCCTTGACGTCGTTCATGCCCGGGGGCCGGGTGTCGAGCAGCGTGAAGGTGCCCTTCACCACGGTCGCGCCGGACAACTTGTAGGCGGGAGTGGCGGACGGGTCGCCCATCATCTTGTCGGACATGCCGTCCATGCCGTGGGAGGAGGACGAGGCGGATGCCCCGCTGTGGGCGGAGGCGTGACCGGCCGAGTCGCCTCCACAGCCGGTGAGCAGGACCGTCAAGGTGGTCGCGAGGAGGGCGCCCAGGGCCAACCGGACGCTTCGGCGCGCGGGCTGAGGTGTCGGCGGGCGGTCTGTGGCGGACGGATGGACAGAGGTGACGTCGTACATGGGAATCCCGATCGATGCAGGGCACCGCACGCCGCCGCAGGCAGGCGGACGGGTGCGTGCCGGGCCGAGGTGGACGAACACACGGAGCACACGGCAGCAGCGCGTGCGGACCGCCCTGTCCGCCCCGGCGGACCGGAGAGATTCAGGGACACATGGCGAACAGCGGACCACAGGACGCGCGCAGGACTGCGGGGCGGTGGTGTGGGGGTCCTCTGCGGACGACGGCGTGCCTGAGCACGGCGAAAGCCGTCGGCAAGGCCGGGGCGTCTTCCGGCGACGGCCGGCCCGCTCGGGTACGGAGATCGGGTACGGGGCGCCCGAGGAGCCCGCGGACGCGGCGGAGCGGCGCGAACAGGACGACCGCGAGGGCCCGGCCGAGCCGGTGGACCGCCGTCTCGCCGCGCCACAGCCACACCCCGCACACGACGGCGGCGAGAAGGTGCGCGAGGAACATCGCGGCGGGGCCCTGCAGGCCCGCGGCCGAGAGTGTCGGCAGGCCATGGGAGCCGCCCGCCGTTGCGCCGTGCGCCATGGTCATGCCCGCCCCGGAGTGGTCCATGTGCATGGCCATCCCTGAGGGGGAGAACATCATGGCGTGGCCCGTGCCGGTGGCCGATGCGGTCTCCACGGCGCGGGCCGGTCCGTGGGCCACCCCGTGTGCCAGGTCGAACAGCACATGCAGCAGCCCCTGCGCGGCGGTCGTGACAGCGACCACGGTCACGGGGCCGCGTTCTCGGCGGGTGAGCCACCAGCCGGCCGAGGCCGTGCCCGTGAACGCCGCTCCCAGCGCCCACCGGGGCAGCAGGTCGCCGGACATCAGGGCATGTCCGAGCGCGCTCGTCAGCACGCAGACGGCAGCGAAGACCGCCGCCGACAGCGCGCGTGGGCTGCCGACGCGTTCCGCGGCCGACGTCGCGCGGCTCGCCCGGCGCGTTGCGCCGGGACGGCTCCGGGACACCAGTCAACTCCTCGTACCGATGGGCTCATCGCCTCTTACGGACGGGAGTGGTCTTTCATTCAGCCGCGCGGCGGTCCGTCGTGGGCCGGGGGGCGCGGCGGACGTCAGGCGGTGACTATGCCGTCCAGCTTTCCGGCCTTCGCCTCGGCCACCAGGGAGGAGAACTGGTCGGCGCTCATCTGGACGCGCTGCCCGAAGTCGTCGGTGAGCAGGACGCGGCGGTCCGCGGGGGCACTCGGGTCGACGAACAGCTGCGGACAGCCGCAGTTGCACTCTCCGCAGAAGGTCGCCAGGGGCTCCAGGCCGTTGATCTCGTTCATCGTGCGCTGCCTTTCGACGGGAGGGTCGGGCAACCAGGTCCTTGCCGTCGCCTGGCCGGATGGTGGTGGCCGAGACATACCCCCGCGCGCACGGCGCCACGCGCCGGCACACGCAGCGGCCGGGGCACGGCCGAGCGCGCCCGTGCGCCGTTTCGCACCCGGTGCTTCACGTACCCGGCGTCCCGGCGGAACCAGCCAGCACCGGCCAACGACTACTTGAGGGAGGGCTGTTGCTCGTCCGCGAGACGGCGTCGGTCAGCCCGTGCCGTCGGTCGAACAGCGGGCTAGGGTGTGGCCATGGCCGACGACGTTCTGACCATCGGTGTGCTGCTCTTCGACGATGTCGAGGAACTCGACGTGGTGGGTCCGTGGGAAGTGCTCGGGTTCTGGGCCTCCCACATCGCGACCTCGTCGGTGCGCGTGGTGGCTCTCGGCCCGCAGGTCGGAGTGGTGCGCGGCTCGAAGGGCCTCGGCATGGTCGCCGACCACGCCATGGACGAGGCGCTGCCGCTCGACCTGCTCGTCCATCCCGGTGGCAACGGCACCCGCGGCCTGGTCAAGGACGCGGCCCACCTGGAGTGGCTGCGCAACCTGCACGAGCGAGGCACCGTGCTGGCGAGCGTGTGCACCGGTTCACTGGTGCTGGCCGCGGCCGGGCTGCTGGCCGACCGGCCGGCCACCACCCACCGTGACTACCTCGACAAGCTCGCGAAGATCGACCCATCGATCGAGGTGCGGCGCGGAGAGCGGTTCGTCGACGACGGCACCGTCGTCACCAGTGCCGGCGTGTCGGCCGGCATCGACATGGCGCTGCACCTCGTGGCGCGATACGACGGGGCCGAGTCTGCGGAGTTCACGCGGGCCGGAATCCAGTACGAGGCTCCGGAACCCGTCCCGGGCTCCGGAGCCTGACGCCCACTCACCGCCGGTTCAGCGGTCAGCCGTCTCTGCCAGGCGGGCGGCAGCGTCATCCCCGGGATTCTCACCGTGCGCGAGGGGCCTGGCCTCGTAGGTGATCCGGACTACGCCATCGGCATGCCGTTCGGTACTCGCGCGGACCCCGAAGACATCGGCGAGCAGGTCCGGAGTGAGGACGTCCAGGACCGGCCCCGCCGCCGCGACGGCACCGCCGCTCAGGACGACCAAGTGGTCGCAGAGGCGGGCGGCGAGGTCGAGGTCGTGCAGCACGGCGAGCGTGGTGACACCGGTGGCACGAATCAGGTCCAGGAGTTCGAAACGGGCCCGGATGTCGAGGTGGTTGGTCAGTTCGTCCAGCACGAGGAGCCTGGGGTTCTGGGCCAGTGCCCGTGCCAGCAGGACGCGTTGGCGTTCGCCTCCGGAGAGAGAGGTGTAGTCGCGGTCCGTGAAGGGCCGTACCCCGCAGCGGTCGATGGCATCGGACACCGCCTCGTGGTCCTGGGGACCGTCACGGCCGAGCAGACCGTGATGAGGGGAACGGCCGAGAGCGACGATCTCGCCCACGGTCAGGCCGGTGGTGTTGCCGCCCGCGTCCTGAAGGACCGCCGCCGTACGGCGGGCCGCGGCCCTGGGGGACAGTTCCCACACGTCGTCCTCGCCCACCCTGACCACCCCCTCGGCCGGGCGCAGGGAGCGGTAGACGGTGCGCAGCAGGGTGGACTTGCCGCTGCCGTTGGGGCCGACGAGGCCGACGATCTCGCCCGCGCGGGCCTCCAGGCTCACGTCGCGCAGGATCGGGGTGCGGTCGAGGGCGACGTGGAGCCGATCGACGATGAGTTTCATGCGTTTAGTCCAGGCCCTTGTTGCGGCGCAGCAGCCACAGGAAGAAGGGGGCGCCGAGCAGGGCGGTCAGGATGCCCAGCGGCAGTTCGTTGGGGCGGTTGAGGGTGCGGGAGAGCAGGTCGACGAGGACCAGGTAGACAGCGCCCAGCAGGGCCGTCAGGGGCAGCAGCCGACGGTGGTCGGCGCCGATGGTCAGCCGCACCAGGTGCGGAATCATCAGGCCGACGAAGCCGATGCCGCCCGCGACCGCGATGACCGTGCCGGTCAGCAGCGCGCTGAGGACCAGCAGGACGGCCCGCAGCCGGCTGACGTCGACGCCGAGCGCGGTGGCCGACTCGTCCCCGGCCAGCAGCACGTTGAGGCGGCGGCCGAACAGGGACAGCAGCACGGTCGTCACCAGCACCACGACGGCGACCGTGGGCAGTTGGTCCCACTGGGCGCCCGCGACGCTGCCCAGCATCCAGAACATGACCGTCCGCAGCTCGGTGGGGGTCGCCTGGAGCTGGACGTAGCTGGTCGCGGAGAGGAAGACATAGCCGATGGCGACACCCGCGAGGACCAGCCGGGTCGGGGCCAGCCGCCCCTGGCGCCGGCCGAGCGCGAAGACCAGGGCTCCGGCGGCCACCGCGCCGAGGAAGGCCGCCGCCGACACCCCCAGCCCGGCCAGCGCCACTCCCCCACCCAGGGTGATGACGAGGACCGCGCCGAGCGTGGCGCCGTAGGAGAAGCCCAGCACGACGGGGTCGGCCAGCGGGTTGGACACCACGGTCTGCAGGACAGCCCCGGTCACGGCCAGGCCCGCGCCGACCAGCGCCGCCAGGACCACCCGCGGGGTGCGGAAGTTCCAGACGATCTGGTCCAGCGCCAGGTCCGAGGGGGCCGGCCCCGCGCCGGTGACGTGGTGCAGGACAATCGCCCACACGTCCGCGACCGGGACGTTGACGGCTCCGATGCTGATCGCCACGATCATGGTGGCGACCAGCGCGACGGGCAGCAGCGTGAACGCGAGCGGGACCTTCAGCCGGGTCAGAAGGCGTCCGGGTGCAGCATCTTCGCGACCTTCTGCACGGCCAGGTCGTTGCTCGGGCCGAGGTACATCGAGTCGGACAGCGTCACGTACGTGTTGTTCTTGGCGGCCGGCCACTGGGGGAACTCCTTGAGCAGCTTCTTGGCGTACGCCGCCGGGTTCGGGTCGTTGTAGGCGATCACGACGAGGGCGTCTACGTCGGTCGCGGCGACCTTCTCCTTGCTCAGGTCGGCGAAGGACGTCTCGGAGGCGTTCTCGAAGGCGTTGGAGCCGCCCGCCTTGGCGAGAATGTCGTTGTAGATGCCCTTGGCGACGACGGAGCTGAAGTCGTTGCCGCCCATGGACATGTTGGAGAACAGCACCATGACCTTGGGCTGCTTCTCGCCCTTCACCTTGTCCGTGACGGCCGCGATGTTCTTCTCCGAGGCGGCGATCAGCTTCTCGGCCTTGTCGCTGACGTCGAAGACCTTGCCCATGTCGCGCAGCAGCTGGTAGCTGTCGGCGATGGTCATCTTCGAAGTGTCCTGGTCGCAGCCCTGCGGGGAGACGTAGCTGTTCGCGCCTACGTCCTTGAGCTGGTCGCGGGTGGCGAAGCCGTTCTTCTCGTCGAAGCCGTACGAGGTGGTGGACAGCACCAGGTCCGGGCGCAGGCCGAGCATGGCCTCGCGGGGGATGTCGTAGGCGTCGTTGAGTTTGACGTCGCCGGTGGGCAGTTTCTTGATGGCGGCGGCCCGGCCAGAGACCTCGGACATGCCGTAGGTCTGCTGGTTGGCGACGATCCTGTCACCGAGACCGAGGGCGAGGAGCGTGGAGACCTCGGCGACCGAGGCACCGTTCATGACGACGACCCGGCCGGGGGCCTTCTTGAAGGTCTCCTTCTGGCCGCAGTTGTCGAGGGTGACCGGATACCCGGTCTTCGAAGCCGCGGCCTCGGTCGTCGTGTCGCTCGCCTTGTCGTCGGACGACGAGCCGCCGCATGCCGCCGTGAGCAGACACAGTGCTGCGGCCAGAGCGGTGGCGACCGGCCGGTTGATCGGCATGCGGGCTCCTTGCGTGAGGGGTGTGCTGATGGGCTGGCGGGTTCTGTTGCAGTAGTCGGGGCGAAGTGCGCGTGAGTTCCCGGCAGTTGCCGACTATTTCGCGGCCACCTCGGAACGGGTCTCCCGCCGCCGGGCGGGGGCGGGCAGCACCCCCGCCGTCACGCTGTGGTCCAGGTAGCGGAAGAACAGGCTGCGGTCGAGGGGCGGGCAGGTGATGCCGCTGCGCTCCAGGCCGGCGCGGACCCGGTCGGCGCGGACGTGCCCGAGACTCAGATCGGTCTCGGTGGTCCGGTCGGCGGAGCCGTCCTGGGCAGAGTCGAAGAAGGCGAGCGTCGTGGCCGCGACGTCGGCCGAGCCCGGCAGTTGCTCACGCCAGCGCGCCAGCGGCAGGGAGCGTACGGAATAGCCGTACTCCCGCACCCAGTCGTGGACGTCCGCAAGCCGTACGCGGGGCAGGGTGGCGTGGTTGAAGACCGGGCCGGTGGCTGTCGTGTCCGGGTTCAGGGACAGGTGGACGAGGGAGCGTGCGACGAAGTCCACGGGAGTCCAGATCTCGTCCTCGTACAGCTCCGGGACGATGCCTTCGGGGATGCCCGCGCGCAGCACGCTCCACAGGAAGTCCGACTCGTTGACGTATCCCGTGTCGGCCGGCCCGATGACGCGGCCCAGTCGGTGGACGGTGACGGGCAGGCCGCGTTCGGCTGCCTGTTCCAGGAGCCGTTCGGAGGCCCATTTGGACTGTTGGTAGCCGTGGCGCAGGCCTTCGTGGGGCGGCAGGAACGCCTCCGGCACCTCGGGGCTGTGGCTCGCGGGCGGGGCCACGGAGAGGGTGGAGACGTAGTGCAGGGGCGTGGTGCTGACGGCGGCGAGGCGTAGCAGTTGCCGGGTGGACTCGGTGTTGGCGGCCCGCAGGGTGGCGTAGTCGCGCATGATGCTGACGGTCGCGGCGTTGTGGAAGATCGCGTCGCAGGTCGCGGCGAGGTCGGCCAGGGTCTCCCGGGGCAGCCCGAGATCGGCGCGGGCGAGGTCGGCGGGCAGGGCCGTCAGGCGGGCCGACGCCTGCTCGTCGAGTGTGATTCCGTGCCGGGTGAGAGTCGTGTGGATGCGGGCGGTTGCCTCGGGCACGTCGGCCGCCCGTACCGTGCAGACGATCTCGGCCCCCGTGTCGGCCAGCAGTCGGGCCAACAGGTGCGCGCCCACGAATCCGGTGGCTCCGGTGAGCAGGATGCGCCGGGGGGCGTCGCGGGCGGCGCGGCTGGTGCCGGGCCGGATGCCCGGGTCGAGCCGGGTGTCGGCCAGGAGGTCCGGCGGGAGTCCGGCGGGGGCGGCGACGCTCGGCCGTTCCGTGTCGGCGAGGAAGCGGGCCAGGGCCGCGGCGGAGGGGTGCTGGAAGAGCCAGGCGACCTTGATGTCCCGGCCGAGTTCCACGCCGAGCCGGTTGGCGGCCTGGATCGCCTGGAGGGACTGGGCGCCCAGGTCGAACACGTCGTCGTCGACCGCCACGGCCCCGGTGCCGAGGAGGCTCCGCCAGACGCCGCTGATGGTCTGCTCCAGTGGGCTCCCGGTGGTCGGTGCCCGGTGCGCGGACGGCTCGGCGAGCGCGGCTCGGTCGATCTTGCCCGAGCTGGTACGGGGCAGCCGCTCCACGAACTCGACGGCGGAGGGGATCATCGCGGCGGGCAGCCTCGCCCGCAGGTGCTCCCTGATGTCGGCGGCGGACGGTCCCGGGCCCTCGGAGACGAGGTGGGCGGCCAGGCGCCGGGTGCCGTCCGGGAGGACCTGTCCGGCGACGGCCGCTTCCCGTACCCGGGGATGGGTGAGCAGGGCGCTCTCGACCTCGGCGGGCTGCACGCGATGTCCGCTGATCTTGAACTCGGTGTCGGCCCGGCCCAGATAACGCAGTTGTCCGTCCTCGCCGATGCGGACCAGGTCGCCGGTGCGGTAGGCGCGCGGGGCGTCGGGCAGGGCGGTGAGCGGGGCGAACCGCGCACTGTCCGGCACCTCGGGCCGGTAGCCGTCGGCGAGGGTGGGGCCCAGCAGGTACAGCTCGCCGTCGACCACCGCCGCGCGGGTGCCGGGCAGGGGCAGGCCGATGGGGACGTCTCCGGCGGCGAGTTCGGGGTCGTGCAGGTCGGCGACGGTGGCGACCACGGTGGCCTCGGTCGGGCCGTAGGTGTTCAGCAGCGCGACCGAGGTGCCGACCGCCCCCCGCCAGCGCTCGACCCGTTCGGGCAGGGCCGCCTCGCCGCCGATGACGACGGTCCGCAGCGCCTCGGGCAGGGTGGCGGCACCGGTCGAGACCGCGTAGGCGACCTCGTGCCAGTAGGCGGTGGGCAGGTCGAGGACGGTCACCCGCGACCGTGCGCAGGCGTCGAGGAAACGCGGCACCGACTCGGTCATGTCGTCGGTCCGGATCACCAGCGTGGCCCCGGCGCACAGGGTCAGGAAGATCTCCTCCACACTGGCGTCGAAGTGCAGCGGCGCGAACTGCAGGACACGGTCCTCGCGGCGCAGCCCGTAGCGGGGTGTGGCCGCGGCGACGAAGTGGGCCAGCGCCCCGTGTCCGACGGCCACGCCCTTGGGGCGGCCGGTGGAGCCCGAGGTGTGCAGGACGTACGCGAGATCCGTGGGTCCGGGCGGTGTGGGGGTGGCGGCGGACACGGGGGCCTGCTCGTGCAGCGGGAGTACGGTGTGGTCCGCGAAGTCGGTCGCACGGTCGCCGGTCGTCAGGACGAGCGCGGGAGCGATGTCGGCGAGCAGGCGGGCCGTGCGGTCGGCAGGCGCCTCGGGGGCGACGGGGCAGTAGACGGCGCCGGACATCAGCACCCCGAGGACGGCGGTGACGGCGTCGGCGCCCCGGGGCAGAGCCACCGCCACCGCATCGCCCCGGCGGACACCCCGGGCAGCCAGCCGGCGGGCGATGTTCCTCGCTCCACCGAAGAGTTGGGCGTAGGTGAGACGGTCCCCGGCGTGGTCGACGGCGACGGCAGCGCCCCGGCGTGCCGCGTGATCGGCGATCAGGCTCAGTACCGGGCGGGCGGGCTTGGACAGCGGGCCGCCGTCCAGGACGGGAACGGCCTGATGTGCCCGAGGCCCGCCGAGCGGCCGGTCCGGGCCGGAGAGCGCCTCCGCCAGCAGGGCGAGCAGACCTTCTTGGAAGTCGGCTGTCTCGGCCTCTGTGTACAGGTCGGGGTTGGCGTCGACGGCGACGCGCAGTCCCGTGCCGTCGCCGCGGTCGTAGACGTTGACGGCGAGGTCGTCGACGGGGCCGGCGGAGACGTTGTGGACGGTGCTGGGATGCCCGGCGAACTTCAGGTCGTATTCGAAGGGCATGATGTTCACGCCCGGCCCGGACAGCCGGCGCTGGCCGCCCACCAGTTTCAGGTCGCGGCGCAACTGCTCGTAGCGGTAGCGCTGGTGGGGCAGTCCGGCGCGCAGTTCGCGTGAGAGGCGGGGGGCGAGGAGGCGCAGGCTGTCGTCGGGGGTGACGGGGACGCGCAGGGGCAGGATGTTGCGGACCATCGCGGGCACCCGCAGGGAGACCGAGCCCAGGCGGCCCATCGCGGGCAGGCTCAGCACGATCTCCGGTGCGCGGGTGAGCCGGTGGAGGTGGGCGACGGTCACCGCGAGCAGCACCTCGGACCAGGTGACCGACAGTTCCCGGGCGACCGTGCGCAATCGGCTTGCTTCGGACGGGTCGAGGTCGGTGACGTGCCGGTGGAAGGTCCGGGCGGGCAGGGCGGAGCGGCCGGCCGGGGTGGCGACGGGCGGGTGGTCGGCGTAGCGGTCGGTCCAGTAGGTCCGGTCCTTGGTGTGGCGGGCGGAGTCGCGGTAGGCGGCCTCCTCTGCGCGGACGGACTCCAGGGTGCCGAAGCCGCTCTCCGGTACGGGTTCGCCGGCCACAAAAGCGCTGTACACCTCTGCGACGCGCCGGGCCACGAGGGAGAGACCGAAGCCGTCGAGGGCGATGTGGTGGACGCGGTGGTACCAGAGGAACTCCTGCGGTGCGGTGCGCAGCAGGGCGTGGCCGAAGACCGGGCCTCGGGTGAGGTCGACGGGGCGGGCCATGTCCTGGTCCATCCAGGCCAGGGCGGCGGCGTGCGGGTCGGGGTCGTCCGTGAGGTCGGCGATGTGGGTGCGCCAGTCACCGGCCGGGGTGGCGGTCTGCCGGGGGCGGCCGGTGTCGTCGGTGTCGAAGGTGACGTTCAGGGCCTCGGTCTCGGCGACGACGTGGTGCAGGGCCCGGTCGAAGACGGCCGGGTCGACCGGGCCGGTGATGCGCAGGTACTCGGCGGTGTTGTAGGCGGGGCTGTCCGCGTCGAGCTGCTGGCCGGCCCAGATGCCCTCCTGGGCGGCCAACAGGGGACGGTGCTCGGGCTCGGGCATGGTCCGGCGGTCAGGCGTCGGCATGGTCGGCTCCCCGTGTGCGTTCGGTGAGGAGCTGCCACCACTGGGCGAAGGAGGTGCGCTCGGCGAGTTCGACGAAGGTCACGTCGGCGCCCGCCGCCTGCCAGCGTTCCAGCAGGGTGACGATGCGCAGCGAGTCCAGCCCGGCGTCCAGCGGGCTGTCCTCCAGGTCGACTTCACCGGGCTCCAGGAACAGGCACTCCGCCAGGTCGGCGCGGAAGCTGTCCAGGGTGAGGGGTTCGGGCATGGGGGGCTCTCTCTCAGTGACTCGTCCGGTGGTGTGCCGGGGCTCGCCGGGCTGCCCGCGCCGATGGCCGACACGGCAATGGCGCGGGCGGATCGGTCAGTTGACCTTGCGCGCGGAGTCGCTCCAGAAGCGGTCGCGCAGTTCGCGGCGGAGGATCTTGCCGCTGGGGTTGCGCGGGACGTGGTCGGTGAACTCGTAGCTCGCGGGCAGTTTGAACGCGGCCAGACGCGGCACGAGGAAGGTGTGCAGGTCCCGGGGGCTGGGCCGCTCGCCTGCCGCAGGGACGACGAAGGCGTGCACCTTCTCGCCCCACCGCTCGTCGGGAATGCCGACCACGACCGCCTCCCCGACCCCGGGGTGGTGTTCCAGGACGTTCTCGATCTCGGCGGGGTAGACGTTCTCGCCCGCGACGAGGATGGCGTCCTTGATGCGGTCGCGGATGAAGACGTAGCCGTCCTCGTCGAGGTACCCGGCGTCCCCGGTGTGGATCCAGCCGTCGACGAGCGTCTCGGCGGTCTTGTCGGGCAGTCCCCAGTACTCGACCATCCGCGCGGGGGTGTGCAGGCAGACCTCGCCGACCGCGCCCGGGGGCAGCTCCCGGCCCTCGTCGTCGATCACCTTGGCCCGCACCCCCGGGTAGGGGTGGCCGGCGGCCTGCATGAGCGACCCGCCCGGGACATGGGCGGCCGGGGGCAGGCAGACAGCGGTGTTGCCGGTCTCGGTCAGCCCGTAGATCTGGGCGAACTCGCAGTCCAGGACGGCGAGACTCTCCTCCAGCAGCGCTTCGGAGATCGGGGAGCCGCCGTACACGGTCTTGCGCAGGGTGGTGAAGTCCTTCGCGCTCACCCCGGGTTCGGTGAGCATCATGCGCAACATCGCCGGGACCACGCAGGCGGTGGTGATGCCGAGGTCGCGGATGAGGTCGATGGCCTGCCGGGCGGCGAAGGCACGCATCGCCACCACCGTCGTACCGGCGTTGAAGTTCTGGGTGGCCCACCACAGTCCGCCGACGTGGAAGCCGGGGATGCCGATCAGGGCGATGTCGCCCGCTCGCCAGTCGATCCAGTCCAGTCCCTCGCTCGCGAGACCGTCGCGGATCGCGAAGAAGCTGCGGTGGGCGAGGACGACGCCCTTGGGCAGGCCGGTGGTGCCGCTGGTGTAGAGCTGGGCGACCGGGGTGTCGGGGGTCGGCTCGAACTCCGTGTCGCTGTCGAGGTGTTCGGCTCGCCAGGTGGCTATCGCGTTCACCGGTACGACGCTCTCGGGCGGCTTGGTGGGCATGTTCTCGACGATCGGGGCGAACTCGTCCTCCAGGAACAGCAGCCGGGTGCCGGAGTCCTGGAGGATGTGGCTCACCTCGGGCGCGGTGAGCCGCCAGTTGACCGGGACCAGCACGGTGCCGGTCTTGGCACAGGCGAAGAGGGCCTCGTAGTAGTGCTCGGACTCCCTGCCCAGGAAGGCCACCCGGTCACCCTCGCCGAGTCCCCCGGCCCGCAGGGCGTGCGCCATACGGTTGCTGTGTTGGTGCAGGTCCGCGTAGGTCAGGGTGCGGTCCTCGCAGATCACCGCCGTGGCGTCCGGCTGCCGGGCGGCGTGGAAGCGGGTGGTGTGGACGAGGGTGCTCAGTTCGGCGTGGTGGAGCCTGGTGCCCTTCGGCTGCGGCGCCGTGGATGTCTCCATGAAAGCTCTGCCTCCGGTGAGGTCAGGAAATGTTGACGAATGCGAGGGTCGCCTCGCCGTCGCTCCGGCCGCCGTGGGCGTCCTGGTAGCGGAAGACGGTCTGGGCGTGGAGGAAGGGGCTGCCGCCGCCGGGGGCCCGCCGGGTCACGGAGCGGAACTCCATCTCCCCTGTGAATTGACGGGGGTTGACGGGCCGCCGGAAGTTCGAGGCGAAGCGGGCGATGAGGATGTCAGGAAGCTGGTGGCGCCAGAAGTCGTCGAGGGTCCAGTCCTCGAAGCCGGTCAGCAGCCCTTCCTTCACGGACTTGGCGACCAGGTAGTACATCATCTGGTTGTAGGCGATGTTGACCTCGACCGAGTTCAGATGGCCGGTGTCGTCGATGTAGCAGGACTCCTCGATCGCGAACGCGCAGCGTGCGGAGGCGAGTCCGGCTGCGGCCGTGACCTCGGCCGACTTCAGGTACTTGCAGTGCTCCTTGTAGGGCACCAGGATCCGGGCCAGCAGTTCCTCGTCGGTGGGGTACGACCGCTGGGGCGGGGCGTCGGCGCGGGCGGTGGCGGGCGCGGTCACGCGGCGCGCATCCCGTCGTAGAGCCTGCGCTCGTCGTGGACGGTGACGCGGTGGGAGACAGTGGGCTCCGGGGTGGTGGTGTGGCGGGCGCGGTGGATGAGGCTGCGGTTGTCCCAGACCAGCAGGTCGCCCTTCTCGAAGCTCTGCAGGTGGATGCCCTCGTGCTCGAAGGTGTCGTCGAGCTGGCCGGTGGCCTCGAAGAGCCGCTTGAGGAGCTCTTCGTCGAGCGGTTCGCCGTCCTCGTTCTCGATGCCGACGGTGAAGCCCTCGCTGATGTAGAGGACCGTTTCGCCGGTCATGGGGTGGGTGAAGGTGGTGGGCTGGACGACGGGCGGGGTCTTCGTCTCGACCTCTTCGATGATCTCGGAGATCGGGCGGTAGACGTCGTGCGGCCGGATCTTGAAGTACTTGCGCACCGAGTGGCGGCAGCGCGTCCCGGCGATCTCCTTCTTCAGCTCGGCCGGCAGCTTCTCGTACGCCCGGCCCATGTCGATGAAGTAGGTGCCGCGGTTCTTCTCGGGGACGACCTGGGGGTGGATGAGGGTGATGCCGAAGGGGTCGGGCATGAACTGGTAGTCGGCGTGCCAGAACTTGCCGGTCTTCGGCACACCTATCTGCCTGCCGTTCTCCGGGACGTTGGAGGAGACGAATATCTCCGGGACGTCCGGGTGCTTGTACATCGGCTCGTAGTACGTCTCGGGGCGTCCCAGACGCTTGCCCAGGGCGAGGAACTGCTCGGGGGTGAGGTCCTGGCCCTTCAGGACGGCGATCTTCTTCGTGTAGACGGCCGCCTTGAGGGCCTCGATGTCCGCCTCGGAGGCGGTGGTGTGGTCGAAGTCCTCGACGGTGACACCGAGCGCGGCTCCCGGCTGGTCATTGATCTGCATGGCTGCGGTCCTCTCGTGGGGTTCAGACGGTGGTGGTGCGGCGGGAGTCGACCAGGTCGGCGATCTGGCCGAGGGTGAGGTCGGGCTGGAGTTCGTCGTCGCCGACGGTGACGCCGAGGTCGCGTTCGATGCGGATGCTGATCTCGACCGTCGTCAGGGAGTCCACGTCCAGCGCGCCGAGGGTGGCCTCGGGACGGATCAGGTCCGCGGGGACGTCGTGCAGATGGACGATGACGGCGACGATCTGCTCGTAGGTGGTCATGGTGTGGTCCGTTCCGGGTGCGGGTGCGGGGCGAGTTCGGGCCAGGTCGTCAGGCAGGAGCCCCAGGTGAGGCCGCCGCCGAAGGCGGTGAGCAGGAGGCGGTCGCCGGGGCGGATCCGCCGGTGGGCCACGGCGTCGGCCAGGGCGAGCGGGATGGAGGCGGCTCCGGTGTTGCCGACCGCGTCGACGTTGGCCACGCAACGCTCCCGCGGCAGGCCCAGGTCGTCGGCGACGGAGTGCAGGATGCGCAGGTTGGCCTGGTGGGGCACGAAGTGGTCGACGTCGCCGGTCTTCCACCCGGCCCGGTCCAGGGTCGCCCTGGCCGAGGCGGCCATGCGGGTCACCGCGTGCCGGTAGACCTCCTTGCCGCGCATCGCGAAGTACCGGTCAGCGTGGGTGGGTTCGCCTCCGGTGGCACGCTGGCGGGAGCCGCCGGCGGCGACCGTGATCAGGTCTTCGTGGGCGCCGTCGCTGCCGAGATCGAAGTGGCCGACCGCGCCGGCCTCGTCCGCGTCTCCCGCGCGCAGGACGACCGCGCCGGCGCCGTCCCCGAAGATGATGGCGTTGGTGCGGTCCAGCGGGTCGACGATGGTGGAGTAGGTGTCCGCGCCGATCAGCAGCACCCGGCGGGCGACCCCGACGGCGATCAGCCCGGCGGCTGTTGCGAGGCCGTACACGAAACCCGTACACACCGCGCCGACGTCGAAGGCCGCCGCCCCCACGAGGCCGAGGCGGGTGGCCACCACGGGCGCGGTGGCGGGGCAGGGACGGTCCGGGGTGGTCGTGGTGACGATCACCGCGTCAGCGGGGGCGCCACCGGCCGAGCGCAGGGCGAGCCGACCCGCTTCGACGGCGAGGTCGGAGGTGGCCTGGCCGGGCTCGGCGACGTGCCGGCTGCGAATCCCGGTGCGGGTACGGATCCAGGTGTCGTCGGTGTCCAGCCGCTCGGCGAGTTCGTCGTTGGTGACCACACGGGGCGGCACCCATCCGGCCAGTCCGCACAGGACGGCCGCCGGGCCCGGCGGGCTTGGGGTGTTGCTGGGCACAGCTGTTCTCCTCGTGGGGTGAGAAGGGGGTGGGTGAGGCGTCTACACGGCGGCGGTCGCGGTTCTGCGCAGGGTCAGGGTGAGCGGCACGCCGCAGCACAGGACGGCCGCGACCGCGAACACGGCGCCACGTATCCCGGTCAACAGGGCCTCGTCCGGCGGGCCCTGACCGACGCTGCCGGACAGGGCGACCAGCAGGGCGAGGCCGACCGCGCCGCCGACCTGGAGCGTCGTGGAGGCCATGCCGGAGGCCACGCCCTGGTCCTCGGCGGCCACTCCGGAGGCGGCGACGATCCACATGCCGGTCCAGGCGGCGCCCTGGCCGAGCCCGAGCAGCACGATCCCCGGCAGCAGCAGGGCGTACGAACCGTCCCCGGTGAGCGCGAGACCGAGGGCGGCCGCCCCTGCCGCACCCAGCGCCATGCCGCCGACCAGCATGCGGCGTACTCCGACGCGGGCGACGGCCCACTCACCGGCCTGGGTGCCCAGGGCGGTCACCACGGCCGGGACGAGGAACGCCAGGCCCGTTGCGAACGCGCCGTAGCCGCGCACGTTCTGGAAGTACAGGGTCATGAAGTAGGGCAGCGAGCTGAAGGTGGCGCTGTAGAGGGCGGTGATCGCCATGGCGGCGACCAGGCCCCGGTGGGCGAACAGCCGGGCCGGGACCAGCGGATCGCGCGCGCGGGTCTCGACGAACGCGAAGACGCTCAGCAGAGTGACCGAGAGCACCGCGCTCAGCAGGGCGGACGGGCTGCCCCAGCCGGCCTCGGGAGCGTGCACCAGCAGGAACACGAAGAGCGTGATCCCACCGGTGGCGGCCAGCGCGCCGGTGACGTCGAACCGCCGGGTGCCGGTGCGCGGGCCGTCCGCAGGGAAAAGCCGCAGGCCCGCCCACGCCAGCGCCGCCGCGACGGGGACGTTGACGAAGAACACCGACGGCCAGCCGAACGCCTCCACGAGCACCCCGCCCAGCAGCGACCCGAAACACAGACCCCCGGCCCCGGCCGCGCCCCATACCGCGAGAGCCCGGTTCCGGTGAGGGCCCTCCTCGTAGATCGTGTTGATCAGGGCGAGGGTGGCGGGGAAGAGCAGCGAGCCGCCGATGCCCTGCGCCGCGCGGACGGCGATGAGGACGCCGGCCGACTGGGACAGGCCTCCCACCAGCGAGGACCCCGCGTAGACGAGCGCCGCGGCGACGAAGGTCCGACGCCGGCCCAGCAGATCGGCCGTGCGGCCACCGAGCAGGAGGAAGCCGCCCGTCGTGACGACGTAGGCGCTGACCACCCACTGCAGGTCGTGCGGGGAGAAACCGAGTTCGGCGCCTATCTCGGGGAGGGCGACGTAGACGATGTTGTAGTCGAGCGCGATGACCAGCTGGGCCAGCGCCAGAACGAGAAGGGAAAGTCGTGCTCGCACCGGTCGACGTCCTCCTCACTGATCAGCGAAAAAAAGAAACAACAAGAAATTCAGGTCGCCGAATTGAATCGGTCGACCATTTTCAGTCACCATAACACCGGCAGCACGGCTTGAAAACGGCCCGCACGGAAGGCGTCAATCGAGGGTGTTGAATGCATTTTCGGGCAGCACGGAAAGCCGACAGCACTGCTGTCGGATGGCTTATCGGTCCCTGATTCAGCTGGTCAGTCGTTTCCCATAAGGCGCCTGACTTCCGTGATGAGCGCGGTCAGCGCCTGTCGTTCCGGAACGGTGGTCTCCGGGTGCCACAGGTCCACGAGCAGGCAGGTTCGCGGGCGGTCGCCGTCGTTACGCGCCTCGTGCTCGAAGGAGTAGTCGAAGAGCAGGCACTTCCCCTCCTGCCAGGACCGGGTTTCACCGGCCACTGTGATGCTGCACCCGTCCGGAATGTCGACAGCGAGATGAAGATTGATGCTGAAGTTCCACAGGTCGCAATGCGGGGCGATGGACGCCCCGGGCAGCAGAGTGGAGAAATGGCATTCCAGGAGGGGGCAGATCAGGTCTGTCTCGGCGGCGAACTCTTTGAGGACTTTGTATGCCGTGGGTGCGGTTCCCGCGGATTCCTCGACCAGTCCCCCGTTCCGGTACAGGTAGAGGGCCTGCCAGTCCTGCTGGCGGGTCAGGTAGTGCTCGTAGTCCGAGAACGCCTCCCGGTGCCCGGCCCAGGCCGCGCCCAGTTCCTCCTTGATCGCCGGATGGGCGGCTTCGAACGCCTCGACGACCGGGGTCAGTTCGGGATGGCCGTGGGGGTCGTGCCAGGGCGTCGGGGAGAGCCCCGGGAGGATCCACTTGGCGCCCTTCTGGAGCGGGTGGCGCCGCGCTCCTCCCCCGGGCTCCAGCATCCGTTCCACGCGTTGGATCGAGTCCGCGCCGTGCGTGCTTCTGATCGCCGCGAAGGCGTCGTCTATCTCGGGTGTCATGCAGGCCCCTCCTGGCCACTACCGCCGTGGTCGGCTGACGAGCCGGTGTCGCAGTAGTAGTCGGGTGAAGAAGCCGCGGAGTTCCCGCGATGTTCCGTCAATTCTGTAGACAGGCAGGGGACTTGGGCCCGACGCCAGTCGCGAGGGGTGTACAGGGTGCGCCGGGGCGGTCGGACGTCGTACCCACCCGCCGGTCGCACAGGGCCCTGAGCACCGGGTCCGCGGTCGCCATCAGGAGGGTCACCGGCAGTTCGGCGAGCAGGAGCACAAGAGCCTCGCGGTCGTCCGGTTCGAGTCCTTCGGCAGGCTCGTCGGCCAGCAGCACACCGGCTCCTGCCGCCATACAGCCGATCACCCGGGCCCAGTGCAGGCGCTGGATCTCGCCCGGCGTGAGGCCGTGCAGGGGGAGGTTCGTCAGTTCTGCGACGCCCAGCAGGTCAGCGGCGAAGGCAGCCGCTGCCGGGTGTGCGCTGCGGGCCAGTACGTCGGCCGCCCGCGCCTGCGAGCGGGCCGGGACGGGGCTCCGGGGGAGCCAGGCGCAGGCCCTGGTGCGCCACGCCCGCTCGGCGGGAGTGCGGCTGCCCCGGCCGCCCACCGTGATCTGCCCGCCGTCCACCGGGTTCAGCCCGGCCACCGCGCGCAGCAGCGCCGTGGCTGTCGCCCCGTCCCGGCCGCTCAGGGCGACACGTTCGCCGGCCGCGACGTGCAGCGTCAGCTCCTGGGCGCCTGCGCAGGTCACGGCCCTCAGTCCTACGTCCAGTGCGAGCGGATCGGCCGCACGTGGCCACAACCGCGGTACTGGAGAGCGGGATCGCTCGCTGTTGACTGTCACGTCCCAGTAGTCGCCCGCCCGGGCCGTCGAGTTCCCGGTGGCGCGGCCCGCGTCTCGGGGCCGCGCCACCGGGGGAAGTGGCCCGGTGTCAGGCCGCGAGGGCGCTCGGTGTCCCGGCTTCCTGCAGCAGCCGCTCCAGGGTGGCGCGGGCTCGGTTGACCCGGGAGCGGACCGTGCCGACGGGGCAGCCGACGAACCCGGCCGTCTCCTCGTACGACAGCCCGACCACCTGGGTCAGCACGAACGCTTCCCGGCGTTCGTCGGGCAGGCTCTCCAGCAGGTCGAGCAGGGCCACCCCCTCGTCGAAGCCCGGCAGGCCGCTCGGCTGTGAGCGTTCCACCGCCGTCTGCCAGTCGACGGCGTCCGCGATCCGGGGCCGGACCGCGGCCCGGCGCAGGCTGTCGGCGACCGCGCGCCGGGCGATGGCCAGCAGCCAGGTCCGGGCCGAGGCGCGGCCTTCGTAGCGGTGCAGGCTGCCGAAGGCGCGCGCGAAGGTGTCCTGGGTCAGGTCGTGGGCGGTCTGGGGATCGCCGCTGAGGTGGGCCACGTAGCGCAGCACGTCACCGTGCAGGGCGCGGACGAAGTGTTCGGCCGCGTCGGGGTCGCCGCCGCGGGCAGCCAGTGCCCAGGCGGTCGCCGACGCGTCCGCGGAGGCGCGGTCCGCGCGGACAGCGGGCAGGACAGAGATCATCACGTGATGTCCTTCTCAGGTCTTCCGGGACCGGGCCCGCACGAGGGCACGGCACACCGGCACATGGGGTGCGTCCGTACGCGAGAGGTACGGCGATGCCCGGGGCCTGTGAGGGACTGCCTGCCGGCGGCGGCGCGTGAGCGCGCCGCCGCGAGAGGACCGTCGGCAGATCTGCGCGCGAATGCGCCGCAGGACGACGGGAGGCGCAGGGCTGGGCCCCGGGTGGATCCGGCTGTCTCAGACGACAGCGGCACCCGCGGGCGGCCCACGGAAGGTGAGGGAACAGCACAACAGCAGCCGCACCGGAGCCGGGCAGGCGAAGTCACGGCGCCTGCGCACGGACGGGCGGCCCAGCGGTGCGGGCACGGCCGCCAGCAGCAGCCGCAGCGGGGCCGTCAGCCAGGCCGCCGCGGTCCTGAGGACGCGGAACACGGCCCGCTCGCCATGGGCCAGCCACAGCCCGCACAGCACCGCGGCCAGCAGGTGCGCGCCGAACATGCCGACCGAAGCCGCACCGCTCATGCCGTGCATGTCGTGCAGGTGTCCGACGCCGGCCATGCCGTGCATGTCGTGCAGGTGTCCGACGCCGGCCATGCCGTGCACCGAGTGCGCGGCCGACCCCATGTCCATGCCGCCCATGGAGCCCATGTCCATCGACCCCGTCGAGCCCATGTCCATGGTGCTCGTGCCCGTCGAGCCGCCGGCGCCGGGCATGACGGCAGGCTCCGGCGCCGACGCGAGCTTCTGCGCCTGGGTGAACGTCTCGTGGAGCACCGCCTGCGCGGCGGTCACGACCACCACGATCGGCTTGCGGCCACGCTCCCGGCCGGCCAGCAACCATCCGGCCACGCCGGTCGCGGTCGCTCCGGCGGCCATCGCCCACCACGGCACGGGGGTCCCCGACATGGTCACGTGCCCGAGGGCGGCGAGCAGCACGCAGGCGGCGGCGAACACGCCGGCCCGCAGCACGCGGCACCACCCTCGGACAGTCATAGCCCGCTCATCCTCGCACCCGGCGTCCGATCGTCGTCAGAGGGTACGTACGAACTCCCGTCCCTCGACTCACCGCCAGCGAGGTGACACACCTCACACCAAGTACAGCGGAACTCGGGGACGGCAGCGGACGACTACGTGAGCGACGCCGAATCCGGCGGCACCACGACGGCCAGGACCTTCACCCGGCCGCTGCGCCGGAACTCCAGGGTGAACGACACGAGATCACCTGAACGCCACTGGTCCGAGGGCACGGGCACGGTCAGGTCCACCCCGCTCGGCGACATGGCGAGGCTGTCGCCCGCCGCGACGGAGACGGAGTCGATCGTGGACCGGTAGGCCGCGTTGCCCTGCCGCATGCGGTGCCGGGAGAGCGTTATCTCACCGGGGACATCACGTGCCGTGATCCGGACCAGGGTGTCGGCCGAGCCGCCCTCGTTGGCGATGTGGAAGAACGCCGCCGTCTCCGGGACTCCGTCGGACGGCAGCAGCACTTTGCCCTCCGTGACCCGGACGGCCGCCGGGCTGCCGGCCCGGCCCGTGCCGACCCAGGCCGTCAGGCCGGCCAGCGCCACACTGCACGCGGCGACGGGCACGAGAGCGGCGAGCGCTGCGTCCCGCAGCCGCCGCCGGTCGAGTCGCTTGAGGGAGGACAGCGGGTCCGTGATCGGCTTCATCGGGCACCGGCCTTCGCGCCCCGCGTCCCGGGGCGGCTCCGGCCGCGGGCGGCAGAGGGCTGCCAGGTGCGCAGCCGCAGGCTGTTGGCGACCACCAGCACGGAACTCACCGACATCGCCGCGGCGGCGAACATCGGATCGAGCAGGCCGACCATGGCCAGCGGCACGGTGACGACGTTGTAGCCGAACGCCCACACCAGGTTGGCCCGGATCGTGCCCAGCGTGCGCCGGGCGAGCAGGACGGCGTCGACGAGCGCCTCGATGTCCCCGCGGGCCAGGGTCAGGTCGGCGGCGCCGATGGCCACGTCGGTGCCGCTGCCCATGGCGATGCCCAGGTCGGCTTCGGCGAGTGCGGCGGCGTCGTTCACGCCGTCGCCGACCACCGCGACCCTGGCGCCCTCCTCCTTCAACTGCCGTACGAGGGCGGCCTTGTCCTCGGGGGTGCAGCGGGCGTGCACCTCGTCGATGTTCAGGGCGGCGGCGACCGCTCGGGCGGGCGCCGGGCGGTCGCCGGTGGCGAGCACCGGGCGGACACCCAGCCGGCGCAGCCGCTCCACGGCCCGGTAGCTGCCGGGGCGCACCAGGTCCCCGACCGCGATCAGTGCCTTGGCCCGGCCGTCGACCCGCACCAGGACCGGGGTGTGCGCGGCCTCCTCGGCCTCGGCCAGCGCTTTGGCCAGCGCGCGCGGCAGCTTGCCGTCCGGTGCACCCACCTCCACCGTGAGGCCGTCCACCCGGCCGCTCACGCCGTGTCCCGGCACCGCGGCGAAGTCCGTTACGTCCGGCAGCGGTCCGGGCGCCTGTGTGCGGCCCGCGTACGCGGTGACCGCCCGCCCGATCGGATGCTCGGAGCCGCGCTCCACCGCCCCGGCCAGCCGCATCACCGCATCCTGCCCGAGCTCGCCCGGCAGCACGGTGACCTTGGCCACCGTCATGTGGCCGGTGGTCAGCGTGCCGGTCTTGTCCAGCACGACCGTGTCCACATGCTGCAGAGCCTCCAGTGTCTGCGGCCCGCTCACCAGCACGCCCAGCTGGGCCCCCCGCCCGGTGGCCGCCATCAGGGCGGTCGGCGTCGCCAGCCCCAGCGCGCACGGGCAGGCCACGACCAGGACGGCCACACAGGCGGTGAGCGCCGCCTGCGGGTCGGCTCCGGCACCCAGCCAGAACCCCAGGACGGTCACCGCGACCGCCAGGACCACGGGAACGAAGACTCCGGCGACCGCGTCGGCCAGCCGCTGCGCCCGCGCCTTGCCGGCCTGCGCCTCCGTCACGAGGCGGGTGATCCGGGCGAGCTGGGTGTCCGCGCCGACCGCCGTGGCCTCGACGAGCAGCAGCCCGCCCGCGTTGACGGCCCCGCCGACCAGGGCCGAGCCGGGAGACACCTCCACGGGTTCGCTCTCGCCGGTGACCAGCGACAGGTCCACAGCCGAACTGCCCTCCACGACCCGCCCGTCGGTGGCGACCCGCTCACCGGGACGCACCACGAAGACCTGCCCCACCCGCAACTGCTCGATGGGGACCGACCTCTCACCGTGCCCGTCGCGTACGGACACCTTCTTGGCGGCCAGTTCCGCCAGCGACCGCAGCGCCGCACCGGTCCCCCGCCGCGCCCGCGCCTCCAGGAACCGCCCGGTCAGCACGAACAGCGGCACACTGACGGCGGCTTCGAGATACAGGTGCGCCATGCCCTCCGACGCGGAGGGCACCAGACTGAACGACATCCGCATCCCGGGCTCGCCCGCTCCCCCGAGGAACAGCGCGTACACCGACCAGGAGAAGGACGCCGCGACGCCGAGCGAGACGAGGGTGTCCATGGTGGCCGTGGAGTGCCGCAGCCCCCGCAGCGCCCTGATGTGAAAGGGCCAGGCGCTCCACACAGCCACCGGGGCGGCCAGCACGAAGCACAGCCACTGCCAGTTGCGGAACTGCAGGGCCGGCACCATCGACAGCACCAGGACCGGCACCGCCAGCAGAGCGGTGACCACGATCCGTTCCCGCTCACGGCGGGCCTCGTCGCTCGCGGCCTCGTCCGCTTCCTCGGTCGGCTCCTCGTCCTCACGCACGGGCAGGGCGGCCTGGTATCCGGCCTGCTCGACCGCGGTGACGAGATCCTCGGGCGCGACGGCGGCCGGGTGGCTGACCCGCGCGAGCCCCGTGGCCAGGTTGACCGTGGCCGTGACGCCCTCCAGCTTGGCGAGCTTCTTCTCCACCCTCCGGACGCAGGCCGCGCAGGTCATCCCGCCCACGGTGACGTCCGTGACCACGAGGCTCGCCATCGGTTCGGCCACCATCACTCACCGCTCCCATGGCCCATCCCCGGCATGTCGTCCATGCCACCGCCGCCACCGCCGCCCCCGTCACTCCCGCCGCTCCCGCCACTGCTCCCGGTTCTCCCAGTGCCGTGCATACCCGGCGCCACCGGCCCCGCCGCCGACCCGGCGGCGTAGGACACCGAGAACACCAGCGCCAGCAGAAGCAGGAACCCGCAGAGCGCGGGAGCCGGGAGCAGTCTGCGGGCGGCCCCGCCGGCGGAGGGGGGTGACAAGGGAATATCGGCCATGCCCGACCTTCCTGGTCGCATCGAACCGTCCTGCGAGAGACGGCGGTTGTAGCCGTAGCACTCCAGTAGTCGAGTCGACAGAGCGTCGAGTTCCAGCATCTAATCGTGACTTGCGTCACATGGGTAACCGGTGTTGTACCCGCCTGACCGAGAACGTCGAGGCAGGCTCGCACGCCGGTGAGCAGTTCGCGGACGCCGGGCCGGTCAGTCCCTCCCCGGCGGCCCCACAGATGTCGCCCCACAGAAGGCACCCGCGTGCACACGGCTCAGCCGGGCAGGCGCGCACTGCGTACGCCTCCACTTCCGGCGAATCCAGTTGCACCCGTCCAAGGGGCGGACAGGCGAGGGTCCGACCCCTGGAGCGCTCCTACGGCGTGCGCCACGTATATGGCAACGGCTCGACGACGCCGTGCCCTGCCGACTGCTCACCATCGGCAGGGCACGCCGCCTCACTCGGGCCGGGAACCGCCGGAGCGGCCACGCACAATGGCGAAGGCCGCCGCGGCCAGGCCCAGTACGCCCACGACCAGCCCGGCCACGCCGAGACCGCGGGCGGTGGAGTCGCTGCTGTCGGAGGCCGCGGACGCGGAGGTCTTCGAGGGGGACGCGGAGGCGGTCGGCACGCCGGCCTCGTCCGACGCGTTCTTCGCGGTCAGCTTGAGGACCGGAGCCGGGTTCTCCGGCTCCTCGTCGCCCTGCGCAGCCTCCTCGATCCAGCGGACGGTCTTGCCGTCGGAGTAGGTCTGGAGCGTCTTGAAGGTCAGCTGGCCGGTGTCCTCGGGCAGCTGCCCGAAGGCGACGTCGAAGTCCTCGTAGTGCCCGGGGTCGATCTTGCCGCCGGTCCAGGTGACCTCGGAGACGGCGTCGGTGATGGTGCCGTCGTCGGTCTTGACCGGCGTCTTGAGCTTCGTGTTCGTGACCTTGGCGCTCCAGCCGTCGCGCGGGGAGACGAGGACGCCGAGGACGGGGTGGTCGGTGGGCAGGAAGACCTGGACCTTGGTGGTGGAGGCGGTGTCCTCCTCGTTGGGGACGCGGAAGGTCAGGACGCCGTCGGTGGCGCCCTTGGCGTAGCTGTCGGGGTGGACGGTGACGTGCGCGGAGGCGATGCCCGCGGCGGCCAGGACTCCGGCCGCGGCGAGAGCGGTGACGGCGCCGGCGCGGCGCGGCGTGATGCGTACTCGGGACATGGGTGGGTCGATCTCCCTACGGGAAGGGCGTGTCGGGGTCAGATCGGGTACGCGCTCCCGGGCGGCGGCCCGCGCCGCTGCACCGCGTGCCGCAGCAGGAGGCCTCTGAGCAGGCGCGGTCCGTCGGCCCACCGACGCGGTCCTACGACGTCCCGCACATCCGGCAGCAGCCGTACCCCGCCGCTCACCAGCCACCAGGCCACCAGGCCCGGCACGAGCGCCGCGGCCCGGCGCAGCAGCGACCACAGCGCGGCCTCCCCGCGCCGCAGCCAGCAGGTCAGTACCAGGGCAGCCGCGACATGAGCGGCGATGGCGTGCGGGGTCAGGGCATGCGCGTGGGACATGCGCATGCCCTGCATGCCCATCGTGGCGTGCGGCCGGGCGGCACCGTACGCGACGTGCAGTGCGCCCTGGGCGGTGAGAGTGCCGATGCCGATGGCCGCCAGCGACCGCTCCCGGCCGCCCAGCAGGTACCCGGCCCCGAAGACCGGCACGAACCCGGCGGCCTGCACCCACACGGCCGGTGCCGTACCGGTCGCCAGCGCGTGCCCCCCGGCGGCGAGCAGCACGCACAGCGCGGCGAACACCGCCGCGCGCAGGCTCCGTACCGCCGGGGACGCACTCATGCCCCGATGCTGCCATGCGGCCGACGGATCACTCCCCCCGCCTGGGCAGGAAAACCACCACGGCGTCCGGTCCGGCGCAGTCCGCCTTCCTCTCAGCAGTCGGACCCGGGCACCGTCCCGTTCCCGGCACTGGCACAGAGGCCAGGACGAGCAAGTACGCCGGGAACAGGGCCGTCCTCGCGCTTCACCGCCACGGCCGCACAGTCCGGCAGCGGATCGCGCGCCGGGTGTCAGCCGCCCTCGGCGAGACGGGCGGCCCACCTCTGCTCCACCTTGGCCAGCCGCCAGTACACCAGCGCCGCCGCCCACACGATCACGAACAGGCCGACGATGATGTAGCCGACGTTGTCCGGGTCCAGGCCGGCGATCCATTCGGTCACCGCGTCGCGCAGACCGAGCTTCTCGTGCAGTGCTCCGACCAGTTCGATGGTGCCGATCAGGAAGGCGACCGCGATGGACAGACCCGTGATGGCGAGGTTGTAGAACACCTTGCGCACCGGGTTGGAGAACGCCCACTGGTAGGCGAAGTTCATGAACGTCCCGTCGAGGGTGTCGAACAGGCTCATCCCCGCCGCGAACAGCAGCGGCAGGCACAGGATCGCGTACCACGGCAGCCCAGCGGCGGCGCCGCTGCCCGCCATCACCATCAGGATGACCTCGGTGGCGGTGTCGAAGCCGAGACCGAACAGGAAGCCCAGCGGGAACATCTGCCCGGGCCGGGTGATCGACCTGGTGAAACGGCCCAGGATGCGGTTCATGAACCCCCGCGAGTCCAGGTGCTGCTCGAGAGCGGCCTCGTCGTACGTGCCGGAGCGCATCGCCCGGAAGACCCGCAGGATGCCGGCGAGCGCTACGAGGTTGAGCGCCGCGATGAGGTAGAGGAAGGTCCCGGAAACGGTCGTGCCGACGACACCGAGCGTCTGGTGGGTACGGGAGTCGTCGTTCAGCAGCGTGCCGGCGAGCTGCGCGCCGCCCGCGACCAGGGCGGCCATGGCGACCACCACGCTGGAGTGGCCGAGCCCGAACCAGAACCCGACGCCCCTCGGCCGTATCGAATGCGACCACGTCTCATGGGCGTTCGGCTCCCAGCGCGACCCGACCCTCAGGCGGCATCCGCCGGAGCCGTCAGCGCCCGTGATGGTGACTGGCTCGGTTACTTGCCCTCAGCCTGAGACATCCGGACGGCCGAAGGGCTCTCTCAAGTCACGTCCTCGCGGGAGCCCTTCGTCCTACCCCCCTGCGAGTGAAGGCTGAGAAGACGATCACGTGCAGGACGAACGTGCCGACGCGGCAGGTTTCAGTCCCATGTCGGCCCAGGGGGCGAGCAGTTCCTGACACCAGGTGACCTCTGCGGGTCGCCCCTGCGCCCGGGCCGTGTATAGGCTGGCCGCGCAGCTGGTTCGCCCTGTCCGCCAGGCAGGCGCGTCGTAAGAGGGAACCCGGTGGGAATCCGGGACTGCCCCGCAGCGGTGAGCGGGAACGACCGCCGTCATACGCACTGGGCCTGGATGTGACGGGCTTGGGAAGCGACGGCCAGTAGGTGCCTCGTGGAAGAACGAGGCGTGCCCGTGAGTCCGAAGACCTGCCACTGCCCGCGCGCGGACCGCCGTGCGCGGAGATCCCGGTGACCTCGTGGGCGGGTCGGCGTACATATCAGGCGGGCACGCATGTCGTGGCTCGTCCGGTCTGTCATCGCTTCGCGCTCGCACTCCCCGGTCTTTGGGGTCGCTCTCGTCCAGAGCTCGCGAAGGAGAGTTTCGTGACAGCCAAGTCCGCAGCCGCGGCCGTACGGGCCACCGTCCACGGTTATCCCCGTCAGGGACCCGACCGGGAACTGAAGAAGGCGATCGAGGGCTACTGGAAGGGCCGGGTCACCGCCGACGCCCTCCGCGAGACGGCCGCCGGCATCCGCCGCGCCAACTGGGGGCAGCTCGCAGACGCAGGTCTCCACGAGGTCCCGACCGGTGACTTCTCGCACTACGACCACGTCCTCGACACCAGCGTCATGGTCGGCGCGATCCCCGCCCGGCATCGCGCAGCCGTCGATGCCGACGCCCTCGACGGGTACTTCGCCATGGCCCGCGGCACCCAGGACAGTGCGCCGCTGGAGATGACGAAGTGGTTCGACACCAACTACCACTACCTCGTGCCGGAGCTGGGTCCGGACACCGTGTTCGCGGCCGACTCGACGAAGCAGGTCAGTGAGCTGCGGGAAGCCCTGGCGCTGGGGCTCGCCGCGCGGCCCGTCCTGGTCGGCCCGGTCACCTATCTGCTGCTCGCCAAGCCCGCCCCCGACGCCCCCGACGGCTTCGACCCGCTCACCCTTCTCGACCGGCTGCTCCCTGTGTACAGCGAGGTGCTCGCCGACCTGCGGGCGGCGGGCGCCGAGTGGGTGCAGCTCGACGAGCCCGCCCTGGTCCAGGACCGCGCCCCGGCCGAGCTGAACGCCACCGCTCGCGCCTACCGCGATCTGGGCGGCCTCACCGACCGGCCACGGCTGCTGGTCGCCTCCTATTTCGACCGGCTCGGCGAGGCACTCCCCGTGCTGGCCAAGGCCCCCGTCGAGGGGCTCGCCCTCGATTTCACCGGACCGGCCGCCGCCAACCTGGACGCCCTGGCCGCCGTGGGCGGACTGCCCGGCAAGCGCCTGATCGCCGGGGTCGTCAGCGGCCGCAATATCTGGGTCAACGACCTCTCCGCGTCCCTCGCCACCCTCGGCACCCTGCTCGGGCTGGCCGACCGGGTCGACGTCGCCGCCTCCTGCTCCCTCCTCCACGTCCCGCTGGACACGTCGGCCGAGCGGGACATCGAGCCGCAGATCCTGCGCTGGCTGGCCTTCGCCAGGCAGAAGACCGCCGAGATCGCCACCCTCGCCAAGGGCCTCGCCCAGGGCACCGACACCATCGCCGCCGAACTGGCCGCCAACCGCGCCGACCTGGCCTCCCGGGCGGGTTCACCGATCACCCACGACCCTGCCGTCCGCGCACGCACGGCGGCCGTCACCGCGTTCGACGCCCGCCGCTCCTATCCCTACCGGCAACGCGCCGCCGCCCAACGCGCCCACCTGAAGCTGCCGTTGCTGCCCACGACGACCATCGGCTCCTTCCCGCAGACCGGAGAACTGCGCGCCGCCCGTGCCGACCTGCGCGCGGGCCGGATCGACCCGGCCGCATACGAGGAGCGCATCAGGGCCGAGATCCAGGAGGTGATCTCCTTCCAGGAGAAGACCGGCATCGACGTCCTGGTCCACGGCGAGGCCGAACGCAACGACATGGTCCAGTACTTCGCCGAACAGCTCACCGGCTACCTCGCCACCCGGCACGGCTGGGTGCAGTCGTACGGCACCCGCTACGTGCGTCCGCCGATCCTGGCCGGCGACATCTCCCGCCCCGGGCCGATGACCGTGCGCTGGACGTCGTACGCCCAGTCCCTCACCACCAAGCCGGTCAAGGGCATGCTCACCGGTCCGGTGACCATGCTCGCCTGGTCCTTCGTCCGCGACGACCAGCCCCTCGGCGAGACCGCCCGCCAGGTCGCCCTCGCCCTGCGCGACGAGGTCAACGACCTGGAGACGGCCGGGACTTCCGTCATCCAGGTCGACGAACCCGCACTGCGCGAGACACTGCCACTGCGGGCCGCCGACCATCCCGCCTACCTCGCCTGGGCGACGGAGGCGTTCCGGCTCAGCACCAGCGGAGTCCGTCCCGACACACAGATCCACACCCACATGTGCTACGCCGAGTTCGGCGACATCGTCCAGGCGATCGACGACCTCGACGCCGACGTCATCAGCCTGGAGGCGGCCCGCTCGCACATGCAGGTCGCCCGGGAACTGGCGGCGCACGGCTATCCGCGGGAGGCCGGGCCTGGTGTGTACGACATCCACTCCCCGCGCGTGCCGAGCACGGAGGAGGCCGCCGACCTGCTGCGCACCGGTCTCAAGGCCATCCCCGCCGAACGCCTGTGGGTCAACCCCGACTGCGGCCTGAAGACCCGCGGCTGGCCCGAGGTCCGGGCCTCCCTGGAACGCCTGGTCGCAGCCGCGAGGGAGGTACGCCGGGAGGTGTCCACGGACTGACAGAAGCGGCGGACTGTCCTCCCATCGATCCGGGTAGCCCTTATTGCAATTAATATGCAACAGCTCTGGATCATCAATAAGGGTGTGAGGTTCATGACGGTCCGACGGATACGGACAGCCGCCGCGGCGGCGATACTCACGGGTGTCGCCGCCTGCTCGGCCCCCGGCAACAGCACGGGAAGCGGCGACGCGGCCGACTCGGTCGTGATCGGGGTGGCCTCGGAGCCGGACACGCTCAGTCCGCTGCTCGGGTACGGCAAGGACGGCAACTCGAAGATCTTCGACGGGCTGCTCGCCCGCGGCGCCGACCTGAAGCTGAGACCGGCGCTCGCGAAGGCCCTGCCGGAGGTCGCCGCCGACGGCCTCACCTACACCTACACCCTGCGCGACGGCGTGAAGTTCAGCGACGGCGAGCCCCTGACCTCCGCCGACGTCGTCTTCACGTACGACACGATCCTCGACGCGAAGACCAACAACACCAACCGCAGCGAACTGGACGCCATCAAGGACGTGCGGGCGGACGGCCGCGACAAGGTGGTCTTCACCCTCAAGTACCCGTACGCGCCCTTCGCCGGGCGCACGGTCCTGCCCATCGTCCCCGAGCACGTCGCGGGCAGGCAGGATCCCAACACCGGCTCCTTCAACACCAAGCCGGTCGGCACCGGCCCCTACCTGCTCGCCTCCTGGAGCAAGGGCGAGAAGCTCACCTTCAAGGCCAACCCCGGCTACTGGGGCGGTGCGCCGAAGGTGAAGAAGGTGACCATGGCGGTCATCGCGGACGACGATGTACGCGCCACCCGGCTGCGTTCCGGCGACCTCGACGGCGCGATCCTGCCGCCCAATCTCGCCGCCACCTTCAAGAGCGACAAGGCGAAGAAGACGTACGACGCGAAGTCCTACGACTTCCGCACGGTGACCCTCCCGCAGGAGAACAAGGTCACCGGCGACCGGGCGATCCGCCAGGCCCTGGACACGGCCGTGGACCGGCAGGCCATGGTCGACAAGATCCTGGACGGCGCCGGGCGCCCGGCGTACGGGCCGCTGCCCGTCGACGACCCCTGGTTCGCCAAGGGCATCGAGCGCAAGCAGGACCTCACCAAGGCCAGGCAGATCCTGGACCAGGCGGGCTGGAAATCCGCCGACGGCGGCATCCGCGCCAAGGACGGACAGCGGGCCTCGTTCACCCTCCTCTACCCCTCCGGCGACAAGGTCCGCCAGGACCACGCCCTCGCCTACGCCTCCGACGCCAAGAAGGCCGGCATCGACGTGAAGGTGGAGAGCGCCACCTGGGAGGTCATCGAGCCACGCATGAAGAACACCGCGGTCCTGGCGGGCTTCGGCAGCAACGGCGACCCCGACTACGGCCTCTACACGCTGCTGCACTCCTCCCTCGCCGGCGACGGGTTCAACAACATGGCCCGCTACGACGACCCGGTCGTGGACAAGGCCCTGGACACCGGCCGCCACAGCTCGGACCCGGCGATCCGCAAGGCCGCCTACGACAGCCTCCAGCGCGAACTGGTGAAGAACCCCGGCTACACCTTCCTCACCCACATCGACCACGTGTACGTCCTCGCCGACCGCTGGGAGGGCCTGACCACGCAGGTCGAGCCGCACGAGCACGGCTTCGCCTCCGGCCCGTGGTGGAACCTCGAAGCCTGGCAGCCGAAGAAGTGAGGTCCTCCCTTCCCTGGGGAGCGATGGCACGACTGGCGGGCCGGAGGCTGCTGTTCGCCGCCCCGATCCTGCTTGTCGTGACCTTCGGCGTCTTCGCGATCGCCGCGGCCTCCCCCTTCGACCCCGTCAGGGCGTATGCGGGCACGGCAGCCCTGGGCGCCGACGCGGAGACGCTGGCGCGGCTGCGGGAGAACCTGGGCGTGGACCAGCCGTTCACCTCCCGCTGGTGGCACTGGCTGACCGCCGCGCTCGGCGGCGATCTCGGGCAGTCCAGCGTGCTGCGGCAGCCCGTTGCCCAGGTCATCGGCGAACGCCTCGTCTGGTCCTCGCTGTTGTGCGCGGTCGCGTTCGGGGTGGCCGTGCTGACGGGCACGGTGCTCGGGGTGCTCGCGGCCCGGCGCCCGGGATCGGTGCTCGACCGGATCATCACCTCCCTCGCCTACTCGCTGGAGGCGGCGCCCGTCTTCTGGCTCGCCCTGCTGGCCGTGTGGCTGTTCGCCCTGCACCTGGGTGTGCTCCCGGCCGGCGGTCTCACCGACACGGCGAGCGAGCAGGTCACACCGGGGCAGGTGGCCCGTCACCTCGTGCTGCCGGCCGGGGTGCTCGCCGTCTCCCAGCTGCCCTGGTTCACCTTGTACGTCCGCCAAGGCGTCGGCGACGCTCTCGCCGAGGACCCTGTAGGCGGGGCACGGGCCAGGGGGCTGAGTGAGCGAACGGTCCTGCTCGGCCATGCCCTGCGCTCCGGCCTGCTCCCGGTCCTCACCCTGGTCGGCTCCCGGGTGCCCGAACTCATCACCGGAGCCCTGCTGGTGGAGAGCGTCTTCAGCTGGCCCGGCATCGCTGCGGCCACCGTCCAGGCGGCCACCGCCGTCGACTTCCCGCTGCTCGCCGCCCTGACAACGCTGGCCACCGCCGCGGTCCTCGTCGGCAACCTCCTCGCCGACCTGCTCTACGGCCTGTTCGACCCGAGGGTGAAGTTCAGTGACATGTGAAGCGACTGGCGAGATGACAGGTGCATCGACGGCCGAGCCCGTCTGGCGGTCGTACGGCACGAGCCGCCGCTCCACCAGGACACTGCGGGTGCGCATCTCGCTGGCCCTGGTGGGTGTCATCGTCCTCGCCGTACTCCTGGTGCCACCGCTGGTGCAGCTCGACCAGCAGGCGGTCGACCTGGGCGCGAAGCTGCTGTCCCCGAGCTGGTCGCACCCCTTCGGCACCGACGACCTCGGCCGGGACCTGCTTTTGCGCTGTGTCTACGGCCTGCGGGTGTCCCTGCTGGTCGGAGTCGCGGCAGCCCTGGCGGCGACCGTGATCGGCGCGGCGGTCGGGGCGACGGCCGGGGCGCTGGGCGGCTGGGCCGACCGCGCCCTCATGAGGGTCGTCGACACCGTCTCCTCCGTACCCCACCTGCTGCTGGGCATCTTCATCGTCGCGATGTTCCGGCCGGGCGTCTGGCCGGTGGTGGTCTCGGTCGCGCTCACCCACTGGCTGTCGACCGCCCGGATCGTGCGCGCCGAGGTGCTGTCCCTGCGCTCGCGCCCCCACATCGACGCCGCCGTCTCCGGCGGCGCGTCCCGGTGGCGGGTCGCCGTACGGCACCTGCTGCCCGGTGTGCTGCCGCAGGCCACGCTGGCCGCCGTACTGATGGTGCCGCACGCCATGTGGCACGAATCCGCCCTCTCCTTCCTCGGACTCGGCCTGCCCACCCACACGGCCAGCCTCGGCAACCTCATCCAGGGCGCACGCGGCTCGCTGCTCGCCGGGCAGTGGTGGCCGACCCTCTTCCCGGGCCTGTTCATCATCGTGCCCACGCTCGCCATCGCCGGTCTCGCGGGGGCCTGGCGGGAGCGGATCAATCCCCGCCGCCGATCGGAGCTGATGCTGTGACCGACCCCACCCCGGTCCTCTCGGTACGCGGCCTGTCCGTGCGTTTCCTCATGCCGGGCGGGCGGCGGATCGCCGCCGTCACCGACGCGTACTTCGACGTGGCGGCCGGCGAGTGTCTCGCCCTGATCGGCGAGAGCGGCTGCGGCAAGTCGGTCCTCGCCTCCGCCCTGCTGGGTCTGCTGCCCGCCAACGCCCAGGGCGCGGGCGAGGCCCGGCTCGGTGATCTGGATCTGCTCGCCGCCGACGAACGGACGCTGGCGCGGACGGTACGGGGCCGCCTGATCGGCCTCATTCCGCAGAGTCCCGCCGCGCACCTCACGCCGGTGCGCACGGTCCGCTCCCAACTGGAAGAAGCCGTCAAGGCGTTGACCGACACGCGAGGACGGGCAGCCCTGCGATCCGCGGCCGAGGCAGCTGCCGAACGCGCCGCCTTCCCCGCCGGCCACCTCGACCACCACCCGCACGAACTCTCCGGCGGCCTGGCCCAGCGCGCCGCCACCGCTCTCGCCCTCGTCGGCGACGCGCCCCTGCTCCTGGCCGACGAGCCCACCACCGGCCTCGACCGCGACCTGGTGGACCACACCGTGGACGAACTACGCCGCCACGTCGACACCGGCCGACGCGCCCTGCTCGTGATCACCCACGACCTGGCCGCCGCCGAGCGCATCGCCGACCGCGTGGCCGTGATGTACGCGGGCCGGATCGTCGAACTCACCGACGCGAAAGCCTTCTTCGGCGCTCCCGGCCCCTGCCACCCCTACAGCCGCGGCCTCCTCCAGGCCCTCCCCGACCGCGCCTTCACCCCGATCCCCGGCATGCCGCCCGAACTCGGCGCCCTGCCCGACGGCTGCGCCTTCGCCGCGCGCTGCGAGCGGGCCACCGACGCCTGCACCGCACTTCCCCAGCCGGCCGACGGCGTCGCCTGCCACCACCCGCACGTACCGGAGGACCTCCGTGCTTGAACTGCACGACATCACCGCCGGCTACGACAAGAACACTCCCGTCGTCCGCAACGCCACCCTGGCCCTCGCTCCCGGCGAGAGCGTCGGGCTCCTGGGTCCCAGCGGCTGCGGCAAATCCACCCTGGCCCGGGTCGCAGCTCTGCTGCACCGCCCCGACACAGGAACGGTGACGCTCGACGGCGAACCCGTACGTGGCTGGCGCTACCGCGCCCCACGCCCTCAACGCACCGCCTTCGGCGTGGTCTTCCAGCAGCCCCGCCTCTCCGCCGACCCGCGGCTGCGGCTCACGGACCTGATCGCCGAGCCCCTGCGCGCCACCGGCCGGCGCGACGAAATTGCACCGCGCCTCGCCGAGTTGGTCCTGTCCGTCGGCCTCACCCCCGACCTCTTGGACCGCCGACCCCACGAGGTCAGCGACGGCCAGCTCCAACGCGCCTGCCTCGCCCGCGCCCTCGTCCTGCGTCCGCGCTGGCTGATCTGCGACGAGATGACCGCGATGCTCGACGCCTCCACCGCCGCCGCCCTGGTGGCGGCCGTCGAGGACTACCGCACCGCCACCGGTGCCGGACTGCTCGCCGTCGGCCACGACCAGGTGCTCCTGGACCGCTGGTGCGACCGCACCGTCCACTGGGAGAAAGTGACCGCCGCAGCGGCCGGGGAGTAGGCGGATGCAGTCCAGACGATCAGACGCGCCACCGTGCAGGACGCAGACCACCTCACCCGCCTGATCCACAGCTGCGCTGCCTGCCGGGGACCGTACGCCTCGATCGTCTCCGGCTACCGGGTCACCGCCGACCACATCGCCCGACACCGGGTCTTCGTGGCCGTCGATGAGGCCGAACGGCTCCAGGGCTTCTACGCCCTGCTGCTTGAGCCACCGGGAGCTGGACCTGGCGTTCGTGGCGGACGACGCTCAGGGAAGAGGTGTCGGCCGGCTCCTCATCGAGCACATGATCGCTCAGGGCAGAGCGGCCGGCCTGACCGAGGTACGGGTGGTCTGCCATCCCCCGGCCGAGGAGTTCTACCGACGCCTGGGCGCCGTACGGGTGGGCACGGTTGCCCCCTCACCACCGAAGGTCGACCGGGAGCGTCCCGAGTTGCGGTTCGCCATCACGTGAGCCCGCCCAACCACCCTTCAAGCCAGCCGCAGCAGCAGGAAGGCTCCCGCAGGCATCGGGCCTGCGGGAGCCTTCCGTTGTACCGCCTGCTCCGTGAAGGGTGAGAAGACGATCACGAGCAGGACGTCGGTGCCGACGTGCCTACGGCGTCACGGGCGCAGCAGCAGGCTGTCGCCGCGTTCCTTGGCGGCGGCGTAGCGCTTGGCCACGTCCTGCCAGTTGACGACGGCCCACATGGCGTCGATGAAGTCGACCTTCTGGTTCTTGTACTGGAGGTAGAAGGCGTGCTCCCACGCGTCGAAGACCAGGATCGGGGTCGAGCCCTGGCCGACGTTGCCCTGGTGGTCGTAGACCTGCTCGACGATCAGCCGGCCGCTGACCGGCTCGTAGGCCAGGACGCCCCAGCCGGAGCCCTGGGTGGTCGCGGCGGCCTTGGTGAGCTGGGCCTTGAAACCGGCGAAGGAGCCGAAGGACTCGGTGATCGCGTCGGCGAGGTCGCCCACGCCGTCGGCGGCCAGGGGCTCGCCGCCGCCGTCCTTCGGGCCGGTCATGTTCTGCCAGTAGATGCTGTGCAGGATGTGGCCGGACAGGTGGAAGGCCAGGTTCTTCTCCAGGCCGTTGATGGAGCCCCAGGTCTCCTTGTCCCGCGCCTCCGCCAGCTGCTCCAGCGTGTCGTTGGCGCCCTTGACGTAGGCGGCGTGGTGCTTGTCGTGGTGCAGCTCGATGATCTCGGGGCTGATGACGGGAGCGAGCGCCGCGTAGTCGTACGGAAGTTCCGGGAGCGTGTACACCGGCATGTCCAACGTCCTCCGACATAATTGCGAATGATGTGCAGCTGCACGCTAGCAGCAAGAAGTGTCGCTGCCGATCAGGCGTTGGACCTAGGACTCGGGGCCGTGTCAGGGCAGCTGCAAACAAGCCTTTGCCTGTGGACAGCGGACGCGGGAACAGGCGGAGGCGCGAGGCTGGTCCAGCAGCTGGCACATGACAGAGCGACAGTACGGTCGGACGCCCGCGTACGCCTGAAGCGGCACATATTGCGCCGCACTGCGGACGGCTCCGTTTGCCGACCCTCCTGTCCACGTCCGGGCGCCATATCTCCCGGGCCGGAGCTTTCGAGGAACTGGCCGGGTCCGGGCATGCCGTGAATCCCCGTCTCGGAGCTGGCGAGCCGGCACTTGTCCGAGGCGGTGGGCAGGATCGAGGAGCCGACGATGACGTACCCGATGATGTCCAGGTCCCGGCCCGAGACCCAGCCCCATAACGGGCCGTGCAGGTCCACCTTCTCGGCGATCAGGCCCAGCAGTTCGACCGCGCCGATGATGACGGCAACGGCGATGGAGGTGGATGCGGGGCACTGCCCATGGGACGGACGCTGTCAGGCGAGACAGCGCCCCGCATCCGGTTCGGGGTGGTGGCGGCACGGGTCGCGCCCGCACCTCCGGTTCCTCCTTCAGCACCGCCGACGAGCTCGCGCACGCCGGGGTACACATTCGAGGTGTTCTTATTGCACACTACCCGCAATAACAAAGCAATGGCAGAAAGGAGCGGGCGGTGGGTTCTCCCGTGGTTCTCGGGATCGAGTCGTCCTGCGATGAGACCGGGGTGGGACTGGTCCGGGACGGGCGACTGCTGGGGCACGCGCTGGCGTCGAGCATGGACGAGCACGACCGCTACGGCGGTGTCGTACCGGAGATCGCCGCCCGGGCGCATGTCCATGCGGTCCGGCCGGTGATCCAGCGCGCCCTGGACGCGGCTGGACTGCGGTTGACGGACGTCGGCGCGGTGGCGGTGACCACCGGGCCAGGCCTGTCCGGCGCGCTCCAGGTCGGCCTGGCCGCGGCGAAGGGACTCGCCTACGCACTGCGGGTTCCGCTCCACGGTGTCCACCATCTCGCCGGTCATGTCGCCGCCGACACCCTGGAACACGGCCCACTGCCCGACCCCTGCATGGTGCTGATCGTCTCCGGCGGGCACACTTCGCTTCTCGTCGTGCACGATCTGGCCCGCGATCCGATCCTCCACCTGGGGGACACCCTGGACGACGCCGCCGGGGAGTGCTTCGACAAGGTCGCACGGGTCTTCGGGCTGCCGTATCCCGGCGGTCCGGCCATCGACCGGACCGCGCGCGAGGGGGATCCACGCGCGGTTCCGTTCCCTCGCCCGCTGCCGGGTTCGCACGACTTTTCCTTCTCCGGTCTGAAGACGGCGGCGGCACGCTGGGCCGAGGAACACGCGGGCCGTGAGCTGCCGGTGGCCGATGGTGCGGCCTCGATCCAGGAGGCCGTCGCGGACGTACTGACCCGCAAGGCAGTGGCCGCCTGCCACGAGCACGGGGTGGGCACGCTGGTCATGGTCGGCGGCGTGGCCGCGAACACGCGGGTGCGATCACTGGCGGAGGAGCGGTGCCGGGCAGCCGGGATCGGCCTGCGCGTACCACCGATGAAACTCTGCACGGACAACGGCGCGATGATCGCCGCGGTCGGCGACCTCCTGGTCCGGGCCGGAGCCGAACCAGCACCGCTGGACGTGTCGATCGACCCGTCGGCACCCTTGGAGTACGCGGCGCTGCACCCGGGTACGACGGTCAGGTTCGTGGCGGCCTGATGGACATCCGGCTCTTCAAGGACGGCGCCCTTCTGGCCCGCACCTCCGCCCTACGCTCTCGGTACGTCGAAGCCTTCTGCGCCCCGCCCTGGAACGAGGACGAAGAGAAAGCGATCGAGTTCCTCGGCCGACTGGTCGGCAACGTCCGGCGCCCCGGCTTCACCGCCGCACTCGCCTTCGCCGGAACACAGGCCGTCGGCTTCGCCACGGCGTGGACGACAGCAGCACCCTTCCCCACCGACCGCTGCTACCCTCAGGCCACCGCCGGCCTGGGAGCGCAACGCACCGTGGAATGACTGTGCGGCGCCCGCGAGATCGACGAACCAGCCGTACACCCGGACGCCCATGGCACCGGGCCCGGCCGCCGCACTGCTGCGATCGGTCACCGCGGACGCCCCCGAAGGCCGCTCCCGGCTGATGACCTCCGTCCGCTCCCCACGCGCCGTCTCCTTCTACCGCCGCCAGGGTTGGACCCGAGCCACCCACCCTGCCCCCGAGGGCGAGGACATCGTGGTCTTCCTCGGGCCCCGCCACCCTGCCAAAACCCTCGCCCCTCTTCCCTTGTAGGCACCGAGATCCCACATACAGAAATGTGTGGGCATCCAGGACATCGAGCTGGCCGGTCGCGGCAAAGCGGCGCGGGGACGGACAGACAGGTAGGCCTCGGCGCGGGTTCAGTCCGGTGCGTCCCCCGACCCCCCCCAGAGGGTGCCGTGGGCAGCCGCCTCGAAATACCGCCTCGCCTGTCCCGGCCCTGGCGCGGCTCGCCTGAGGACGCGCCATCGACGCTCAGCTTCAGCCAGAAGAAGACACCTCGTACATGCACTGCCGACCGCATCAGAATCCGAGATGTCCGCCACAGAGCGACCCTGAACCGCATTTGACACCCGGAATGCCCGGACATGCCGCAGGGGCGGCAGACAGAAACAACGATACCCACAGCCCAGATTCGCCCCGGATTCGACCCCGAGGGTTTGTCCAGACGGTAAACATGGCCTCTGACCTGCGGAAATACGGGACAGCAGACGAGCAGGGCTGTACGCCGGGTTCTGTCGCCCGGTCGCCTCGCGGCGGCCGGGGAGACGGCCATCCATCTAGGACCGGCGTTGCCGCCGGCCTCGTGCGGTCTACCCGCGGACTCGGGCGGGCAGCCCTCGAACGTCCGCGCAGAGCGCTTTTCACGGCGCTCCTTTTGACCTTGCTCCGGGTGGGGTTTACCTAGCTGCCCAGGTCGCCCTGGGCACTGGTGGTCTCTTACACCACCGTTTCACCCTTACCGGGACCGCCCTCTTCGAAAAGAGCACAGCCCTGGCGGTCTGTTTTCTGTGGCACTGTCCCGCGGGTCACCCCGGGTGGCCGTTAGCCATCACCCTGCCCTGTGGAGCCCGGACGTTCCTCGGGAAGCCCCTGGGGGTTTCACGCGGCCGTCCGCCCGGCTCGTCTGCCGTGGGGACCATGCTACCGGGCGACGGCTCAGAGGAAGTCCGCGGTCTCCAGGTCGAAGGCGAAGGGCTCGGGGAGGGTGAGGGGTTTGCCGAAGGGGACGGTGGAGCGCTTTCGGTAATCCTCCTGCCCCGGGTCGCTGAGAAGCGTGACCTCGGAGGATTCACGATCGACGAGAAGGTAGTGCGGGATGCCGGCACGGGCGTAGCAGCGGCGTTTGACCTCGCGGTCGGCCTTCGGTTTGGTGGAGGTCACCTCCAGGACCATCACCACGCCCTGGCAGGGCATCCAGGGACCGGCGCCCCGGTAGAGCCTCAGCACCTCGGGAGCGAACGTCCCGTCCGGAATCACATGGTCCTTGGGACAGCCTTCCGCTTTCCCCAGCTTCAACCCCTTGTTCCCGGAGAACTGCATATCAGTTCGGGACTTCCTGATCACCTGGGCCACGATCAACCCGATGTAGTCCTCGTGATCCCCGTCCGGCGGCGGTGTCACAACGATCTCCCCCTCGACAAGCTCCGCCCGGAAGCCTTCCGGGGTGTCCAGGGCGAGGAAGCCCTCCAGCAGGACCTCTTCCTGCGTGAGCGGCTCGTGGGCCATGGCAGTCACGTCACGCCCCTCCTTCGGTCGCTCGCCAGACTGGGGCATCGGTGGATCACCTGTCCGTGGGATCGGGAACCGTTCCCTCGATCGTGGCACAGGATCATCACCACCGTCGGGACACCGCTCGCTCGACCCCGCCGTGACGCGAACCGGCACCCCTTACGCTGGCGTGGAGTTCTGCCCGAAGGAGAAACGCGCGTGCTGGTCCTGCTGCCCCCGTCCGAAGGAAAGGCCGCTCCCGGCCGTGGCGTCCCGCTGAAGCCGGAGTCGCTGTCGCTGCCGGGGCTCGCCGCCGCGCGGGAGGCGGTGCTGGGCGAGCTGGTCGAGCTGTGTGCCGGGGACGAGGAGAAGGCGCGCGAGGTGCTCGGGCTGAGCGAGGGGCTGCGTGGCGAGATCGCGAAGAACGCCGGGTTGCGCACCGCGGGCACGCGGCCGGCCGGGGAGGTCTACACGGGCGTGCTGTACGACGCCCTGGACCTGGCGTCGCTCGACGCGGCCGCCGGGCGGCGGGCGGCCCGTTCGCTGCTGGTGTTCTCGGGGCTGTGGGGTGCCGTGCGGGTGACGGACCGGATCCCGTCGTACCGCTGCTCGATGGGGGTGCGGCTGCCGGGGCTGGGGGCGCTGGGCGCGCACTGGCGGGCGCCGATGGCACAGGTGCTGCCCGAGGCGGCCGGGGACGGGCTGGTGCTGGACCTGCGGTCGGCGGCGTACGCGGCGGCGTGGAAGCCGAAGGGGGAGGTGGCCGCGCGGACGGCGAGCGTGCGGGTGCTGCACGCGCCGACCCGGAAGGTGGTCAGCCACTTCAACAAGGCGACGAAGGGCCGGATCGTCCGGAGCCTGCTGACGGCGGGCATCGCCCCCGAGGACCCGGCCGCCCTGGTGGTGGCGCTGCGGGACCTCGGTCACACGGTGGAGGAGCAGGCGCCCGCGCGGGCGGGGGCGGTCTGGACGCTGGACGTGCTGGTGGACGAGATCCACTGACACCGACCGGCTCTGTTGCATCATCTGCAACGACCTTTGCGCACAATGCGCCACGAGGGCAGGATGAGGCGCATGACCTCAGCCCTGCCCTCCCCTTCGGCTGCCTCGGTACTGGATCTCGCGCCCGTCGTGCCCGTGGTGGTCGTGGCGGACGTCGCCGACGCGGTGCCGCTGGCGCGGGCGCTGGTCGCGGGCGGGCTGCCGGCGATCGAGGTGACCCTGCGCACCCCGGTCGCCCTCGACGCGATCCGCGAGATCGCCGGCGCGGTACCGGGCGCGGTGGTGGGGGCCGGGACGGTGCTCACGCCGGAGCAGGTGACGGACTGCCGGGCGGCCGGGGCGCGGTTCCTGGTGAGCCCCGGCTGGACGGACGTGCTCCTGACGGCGATGCGGGCGTCCGGGCTGCCCTTCCTGCCCGGGGTGTCGACCGCCTCGGAGGTCGTGGCGCTGCTGGAACGCGGGGTGCGGGAGATGAAGTTCTTCCCCGCGCAGGCGGCGGGCGGTACGCCCTACCTGCGGTCGCTGGCCGGCCCGTTGCCGCAGGCCCGCTTCTGCCCGACCGGCGGCATCGGTCCCGACAACGCCGCGGAGTATCTGTCCCTGCCCAACGTCGGCTGTGTGGGAGGCAGTTGGATGGTGCCGGCGGACGCGGTGGCGGCGCGGGACTGGACGCGGGTGACGGACCTGGCGCGGGCCGCCTCGCGGCTCACGCGCGCAGGTGGGACGTGTCGTTGAGGAGGCGGACGCTGGCGTTGCCGTCCGCGTAGTACGCCACGACCGACAGCGAGGCCGCCGACAGCTCCATCCGGAACAGCGCCTCGGGCGGGGCGTCCAGGGCGAGCCTGACCAGGGTCTTGATCGGGGTCACGTGGGTGACCAGCAGGACCGTACGCCCCGCGTACGCCGCGACCAGCCGGTCGCGGGTGGCGGCGATCCGGGTCGCCGTCGCCGCGAAGCTCTCGCCGCCGCCGGTCGGTTCGGCCTCCGGGTCGGCCAGCCAGGCGTTCAGGTCGTCGGGGTGGCGCTCGCGGACCTCACCGAAGGTGAGCCCCTCCCAGGCGCCGAAGTCCGTCTCGCGCAGCCCGTCGTCGACGGCGACCTCCAGCCCGAGGCGGGCCGCGACGGCCGCGGCGGTCTCCCGCGTCCGCGCGAGCGGCGAGGTGACGATGTGCTGGACGGTGCCCCGCCGGGCCAGCGCCGCCGCGACCCGCTCGGCCTGCTCCCGCCCGACGGCCGAGAGCGCGGGATCGCTCCCGCCGCTCCCGGAGAACCGTTTCTCGGGCGTGAGCGGCGTCTCGCCGTGCCGGAGCAGCACGAAGGTGGCGGGCGCTCCGAGGTCGGGGGCGGACCCCCAGCCGACGGAGGGCTGCGCCTGTCCGGCCGAGGCGGGGGCGGCGGGAGAAGCGGTGGTGGACGTGGAGGCGAGGGTGCGGGCGGCGCGGCGGTCAGCGCCGGCGCGGCCCCCGGCGGGAGGCGTGCCCGCCGCTTCTCCGGCGGAGGCGGCAGGCGCGGCCGTATCGGCCGTATCTGCCGTATCTGCCGTATCGGGCGTATCGGCCGTATCGGGCGCATTCACGTCGCCGGGCTGTCCGGCGGAGGGCGAGGTTGCCGCCGTGCGCGCCGTGGCGGCCACTGCCTCGTCCACGCCGTCAGCGGGGGTCGAGGCACCGGTCGTACGTCCCCTCGCCAGGGCTTCGCGGGCCCTCGCCGCGCCGGCGGCCGCGTCTGCGGGCGGGCCCTGGGGCGGGAGGTCGGCCCGGGCGGTCCGGGACCGGTCGGCGGTGGCGGCGAGCGCCGCCCCGGACGCCCCGGCGTCCCACTGCTCGCCCCGCTTGCCGGCGTCCATCGCCTCGTTGGCCAGGCGGTCGGCGTGCTTGTTCCGCTCCCGGGGGATCCACTCGTAGGTGACCTGGCCCGGTGGGTAGATCCGGGCGGCCTCCGTGGCCAGGGGCTTCATGTCGGGGTGCTTGATCTTCCAGCGGCCCGACATCTGCTCGACGACGAGCTTGGAGTCCATGCGGACCCGCACCGGGGCGGCGGGGTCCAGTTCGCGGGCGGCGCGCAGGCCGGCCAGCAGCCCCCGGTACTCGGCGACGTTGTTGGTGGCGATACCGATGTACTCGGCCCGCTCGGCGAGGGTCTCCCCCGTCGCCGCGTCGATGACCACGCTGCCGTAGCCCGCGGGCCCCGGGTTGCCCCGGGACCCTCCGTCGGCCTCGACGACGAACTCCCGCACCCCGCCCGCCCCTACAGGCCGGACTCGGAGGTCCGCACCAGGATCCGACGGCAGTTCTCGCACCGTACGACGGTGTCGGGGGCGGCCTTGCGGATGTCGTTGATGTCGGTGATCGCCAGCTCCTGGCGGCAGCCCTGGCAGGTGCGCTGGTAGAGCTTGGCCGCGCCGATGCCGCCCTGCTGCTCGCGCAGCTTGTCGTAGAGCTTGAGCAGGTCGGCGGGGACGGTGGCGGCGATGACCTCGCGCTCCTTGGTCACGGAGGCGATCTCGCCGTCGATCGTCTCGAACGCGGCGTCGCGGCGGGCGGTCGCGTCGTCGATGCGGCCCTGGACGGAGCCGACGCGCTCGGTCAGCTCGGCGGCCCGCTCCTGGGCGGCCTCGCGGCGTTCCATGACCTCCAGGACGACGTCCTCGAGGTCGCCCTGGCGCTTGGCGAGGGAGACGATCTCACGCTGGAGGTTCTCCAGGTCCTTCGGGGAGGTGACGGCGCCGGAGTCGAGGCGCTGCTGGTCGCGGGCGGCGCGCTGACGGACCTGGTCGACGTCCTGCTCGGCCTTGGTCTGCTCGCGGGCGGTGTCGCTCTCCTCCGTCTGCGCGGCCACCAGGAGGTCGCGCAGCTGCGTGAGGTCCTTGGTCAGCGACTCGATCTCGGCGTGCTCGGGCAGCGAGCGGCGCCTGTGCGCGAGCTGCTGGAGGCGGACGTCGAGGTCCTGGACGTCGAGGAGTCGGATCTGGTCGGCGGGCGCGGCGTTCAGTTGGGGGCTCCAGGTGAAGGGAATCGGCTGGTCCAGGGGTCGGTGACCGTCTTCGAGACGTGGACCCGCAGACCCCAGCCGTGGCGGTCGGAGATCTCGTCGAGCTGGGCTGCGGCCAGCTCGCACCAGGGCCACTCGGTGGCCCAGTGCGCCGCGTCGAGCAGCGCGAGAGGTGCGTGGGCGCCGTGGGCGCCGTGCTCGCGGGCCTCGGACACCGGGTGGTGGCGCAGGTCCGCGGTGAGGAAGGCGTCGACGCCCGCGGCGCGGACGTGGTCGAAGAGGCTGTCGCCGGAACCGCCGCTGACCGCGACGGTCCGCACGGTCGCGTCCGGGTCGCCCGCCACCCGGACGCCCTGCACGGTGGCGGGCAGCCGCTCGGCGGCGCGGGCGGCGAACTCGCGGACGGTGAGCGGGTGGTCGAGTTCGCAGATCCGGCCGAGGCCGCGGCGCCCTTCGGGGTCGCCGGGGTCGGGCACGAGGGGCCCCACGACGCGCAGGTCGAGGGCGCCGGCGAGGGCGTCGCTGACACCGGGGTCGGCGGTGTCGGCGTTGGTGTGGGCGACGTGCAGGGCGATGTCGTGCTTGATGAGGGTGTGCACGACGCGGCCCTTGAAGGTGGAGGCCGCGACGGTCGTCGTCCCGCGGAGGTAGAGCGGGTGATGGGTGACGATCAGGTCGGCGCCCAGCTCCACCGCCTCGTCGACGATCTCCTGGACGGGGTCGACGGCGAAGAGGACCCGCTCGACGTCCTGGCCGGGTTCGCCCACGACGGTGCCGACCGCGTCCCAGGACTCGGCCCGCTCGGCGGGCCACAGGTTCTCCAGCGCGGTGATGACTTCAGACAGACGGGGCACGGGGAAAGGCTACCTGGCCGCCCCGCGCCCCCGTACCGCCGCCGGTCGGGAGGCGGGCGCGGGGACACACCGTCCCAAGCCCATGCACAACCCCCACAACACCCGGAGCAGAATCGCTTCTGCGCCACTCGTACGAGCGAAGTCCCCGCCCGCCGACGCCCCGCCCGCGCGTACGAAAACTAGCTTCGTCGCCGGAGGTGACCGAACGATGACGGCCTGTGCGATCGAACCCACCGCGGAGACCGGGGACGACGGCCCGACGCCGCACGCGCCCTGCGCGATCACGGCGGACGGCACCTACGCCGCACGTCTCGCCCGCGACGGCGATTCCTGGTTCCCGGAGCGCTGGACACTGGACGGCCCCGAGCCGTACGCCGTACCGCTGCCCGCCCACCAGCCGGAGGAGCCCGGCACGGAGGTGCAGCCGATGGCGGACGGGCGGGTCCTGATCCGCCGGCTGTCGCAGGGGCGGCACGCCTTCTCCCTGCTGTACCCGACCGGCCCCGGCACGGGCGAGCTGCCGCTGGGCGCGGTCGAGTGCCCGGACGGGGACACCGTCCTGCGGCTGCTGCCCCCGGCACCGGGCGGACAGCGGGCGTACGCCGTCGCCGTGTGCCGGCGTTCGACGGCGCTGTGGCTGGTGGCGGGCGGCGCCTTCGGCCCCGAGCACCTCGCCGAGATCCCGGGCCGCTGCTCGGGCGGGGTGTGGCTGGACCGGACCGGCCGCATGCTGGCCCTGGACCGTGAGACGGAGGGCCGCACCAAGACGGTCGTGGTGGACCTGGAGCGGGGCGGCGAGGTGTCCCCGCTGCTCCAGATCGCCGACGGCAGCGACGACCGGCTGCTGCTCGCCGCCCCGGACAGCGGACTGCTCCTGATCAGCTCGGACGCGCCGTCGCCCGGTGAGCCCCGGCTCGGCTGGGGGGTGCTGGGCAGCACCCTGCCGGTGCGTTTCCCCCGGTCGCTGCGGCTCACCGGCCACGCGCTGACGCCGTTCGCGGTACAGCCGGGTCAGGTGCTGGTGCCGGAGAACTGCGCGGTGGCCCTGCGCGTCGACGGCCCGTTCGGGAGCTGGGTCGGGGTGTGGCGTCCGGCGGACCGGCGGTTGCGTGAGTTCGCGGCGCCGCGGGGCTGGCTGGCGGGCAGCGGGCTGTGGACGGAGGACGGGGTGCTGCGGCTGCCGTACGCGACGGAGGCGGAACCCTGCGGGGTCGCGCGGGTGGCGGTGCCGGCCGCGGGTGCGGAACAGCGCCCGAGCGGCACCGCCGAGGGCGTCCCCGACACCGCCGCCGAGGCCCTGGAACCGGAACCTCCGGAACCTGTCGCACCCCGGCCCGTACCGCTCCAACAGGCGCCCCTGGCACGGCTTGTAACGAAGTAGCGGCGGTTGGCACGGCCGCCTGGATCCACCCCGAGGTCCGCCGGATAAACTCTCCCGGCTGAAAAAGATCATGTTGACGGGGTGAACACTTCCGATGAGCGACACAAGCACGATGCAGCCGTGGTCCACCGACACGCAGGAGGACACCGGTCACGGCAGGCACCGGGGCCCGGTCTCGTCCCACGACGGCGAGTCCGCTCCCCTCGGCCGGCACCGCAAGCCGGCCGAGGAGAAGGCCGACGCCGCTGCCTGACGGTCACGCCCGTGGGCCCGGTCCGCCGCTCCGGCGGGCCGGGCCCTCGGTTGTTCCCGTCACCTCTTCCGCCGCGGTGCCCGTACCGCCGTCCTCCGTCGCCGCGGGCGTCTCCCCCCCCTCGGGTCCCCTCGGACGCCGGCCGGCTCAGCGGTGTTCGACGACCGTGTCGGCGAGCACGGGCGCGTCGCCACGCTCCACGGCGCTCACGGCGACCCGGACCGCTGCCTGACCGCGCCACATGCGGATGCGGAGGGTCTCTCCCGGGAAGACCACCCCGGCGAACCGGGTGGCGTAGGCGCGCACCCGCGTCACGTCCCCGTCGAGCAGGGTGTCGACGACCGCCTTGAGGGTCACCCCGTAGGTGCACAGGCCGTGCAGGACGGGCCGGTCGAAGCCGGCCGCCTTCGCGAAGCCGGGGTCGGCGTGCAGCGGGTTCCGGTCGCCGGACAGGCGGTAGAGGAGGGCCTGGTCCTCGCGGATGTGTCGTTCGACGGTCCGGTCGGGGTCGCCGGCCGGTGGGCCGGGCCGGGCCGAGGGGCCCCGGTCGCCGCCCCAGCCGCCCTCGCCGCGGACGAAGATCCGGGCGTCGCTCGTCCACAGCGGCCCGTTCGCGTCGGTGACCTCGGTGCGCACGACGAGGACGGCGGCCTCGCCCTTGTCGTGGACGGCGGTGATGCGGTCGGCGGTGGTGGCGGTGCCCTCGGCGGGCAGCGGGCGGTGCAGGGTGAGCGACTGGCCGCCGTGCAGGACGCGGGCGAGGTCGACGTCGACGCCGGGCATGGACAGTCCGCCGATCACGCCGGGCGGGCCGCCGCCCGCGACGGTGGCGAAGCTCGGCAGGACGTGCAGCCGGGACTCCAGCGTGTAGCGCAGTTCGCCGGGGTCGGTGGCGGGGACGCCGGCGCCGATGCCGAGGTGGTAGAGCAGGACGTCCTTGCGGTCCCAGGCGATCCCGCCGGTCCGGGGTGCGGCGGCGAGCGCCTTGGCTGCGTCGATGGGCATGGGGCTCCTGGCGGGTCTCGGGACGTCGGCGCGGCCGTCCGCGCCGTCGGCCGCAACGAGGTCGTCACGGGCGAGTCCGGCACGGGCGGGTCCAGGCCGGGCGGATCCAGGACCGGCGGGTCCAGGCCGGGCGGATCCAGGACCGGCGGATCCAGGCCGGGCGGATCCATGACGCGTTCCGGTCCGGCGCCCTCTGTATAGCCCGGTGCCCGGCAGGTGTGAAGGACGGTGACGGCTCGTCAGTTCGGCGTGCCGGGACATTTGTCCTGCCCAGGTCGGTACAACCGCATCTGTCCGTAGGCCGGGGTGGGTGCGTAGCGTCAAAGCGGCGGGCGAGGACCCGTGGAGGGACGACGAAGGGGGAGCGGGATGCGCGGGAAGCAGTGGGTGGCCTGTCGGTGGCAGGAGCATGTGCGGCACAAGGCCGAGCGCGCCCGTGACCGGGAGGCGATGCGGGAGTGGCGCAGGACGGGTGAGGTGCCGGAACATCCGGGCCCGCCGCCGTCCGGCTACTCCCTGCTGCCGTGGCTGCTGCTCGGCATGGGCGCCTTCTCGAACCTCCTTCAGGGCGAGGCCAACCCGTGGATCGGCGGCCTCGGAGTGCTGACCTTCAACTCCCTCTACATCTACGTCGTGTTCCGCAGCTTCGTCCGGGAGAAGCGCGAGGCGCTGTCGACACGGCTGGCCCTGGTGCTCATGGCGCTCGTCACCTGCGCTCTGGCACTCGGCTACGGCGGCAGCTGGCTGAGCTTCTTCCCCCTGCTGGGGCTGGCCGTCGGCGCGAGCACGCGAGGCCCCTGGCTGGGGCCGGTCGGCGTCGGACTGGCGCTGGCCGCCGGCGCCGCCGCCGTGTACCGCAACGGCTGGAGCGACGCGGTGAACGTCGCGTACGGCACCCTCCTGTCGACGATGGTGACGGCGGCGATCCTCTCCCTGACCGAGGCGGTACGGCAGTTGCGGGCCGCCCGTGAGGAACTGGCCCGGCGGGCGGTCGAGGAGGAGCGGCTGCGGTTCTCCCGCGATCTGCACGACCTGCTCGGGCACACCCTGTCGGTGATCGTGGTGAAGTCGGAGGCGGTCCGGCGGCTCGCGGAACGCGATCTCGACGCGGCCCTCGCCCAGGTCATGGACATAGAGGCGGTGGGCCGCCAGGCGCTGACGGAGATCCGCGAGGCGGTCACCGGGTACCGCGAGGGCAGTCTCGCCACCGAACTGGACCGGGCCCGTTCGGTCCTGACGGCGGCGGGCGTGGAGCCGGTGGTCGGCCGGTCGGGCCCTCCGCTCGCCCCGCGGACGGCGGCCCTGCTGGGCTGGGTGGTGCGCGAGGCGGTCACCAACGTGGTCCGCCACAGCGGGGCCGGGCGCTGCGAGATCACCGTGTCGGGCACGGCGGAGCGAGCGCGGCTGACGGTCACCGACGACGGCACGGGTGGGGGCGGCAGGGGCAAGGGCGGCTCCGGTACGAAGGATCCCGGCACGGGCGGCTCAGGCGGTGAGGGCAGCTCCGGCACAGGCAGCTCCGGTACGAAGGTTGCCGGCACGGGCGGCTCCGGCGGTCGGGGCGGCTCCGGCACAGGCGATCCCGGTCCGGACGGTCCCGGCACGGGCGCCCACTCGTGCGCGGTGGACCGCGGCACCGGTCTGACCGGCCTGCGCGAGCGCCTCGCGGCGGCGGGCGGCTCGCTGACGGCAGGCCCTGGCCCGGACGGCGGCTTCACGGTCACGGCGGAACTCCCGGCGGACCCGCCGCCGGCGCACGGGGCCGTGGAACCCGGGGGCGCTCGGCAGGCTCACGGGACGGCGGGGCACACCGATGCCGGGCAGCCCTGTGAGGCGTCGGACCAGGGGAACGCACGGCAGGACCACGGGGCAGAGGGCCGCGTGGACGCCCGACCGCCCCACCCGGCCAAGGACCGGGGCGACGCCGCACGGCTCCGCGGGACGGAGAGTCGGGGGCACGCCCGACAGCCCGGCGGAGCCGGAGGAGCCGGCGATGGACCGCGGCCGTACCGGAGTGGGGCGGGCCCGTCCTCTTCCCCGGTGGAGCCGGTGACCGGGGCGGTGCCGTCCGGGCCCGCCGGACCTACGCTGAGGCCGTGAACGAGATGCCCCGTGACCATCGCCCCGCCAAGTCCATCAGGGTCCTGCTCGCGGAGGACCAGGGCATGATGCGCGGGGCGCTGGCCCTGCTGCTGGGGCTGGAGCCGGACATAGAGGTGGTGGCGCAGGTGGGCACCGGGGACGCGATCGTGGACGCCGTCCTCCTCCACCGTCCGGACGTCGCCCTCCTCGACATCGAACTGCCCGGCATGAGCGGCCTGGACGCCGCCGCCGAGCTGCGCGAGCAGGCGCCCGACTGCCGGGTGCTGATCCTCACCACCTTCGGCCGTCCGGGTTATCTGCGGCGGGCCATGGAGGCCGGAGCCGCCGGGTTCCTCGTGAAGGACGGGCCGGTGGAGGAACTGGCGACCACGATCCGCCGGGTGCTGACCGGAGAGACGGTGGTCGATCCGGCCCTGGCGGCCGCCGCGCTCAGCGTGGGGCCCAGCCCGCTGACGGCCCGTGAGTGCGAGGTCCTCAGGGCGTCCGCCGACGGCGCGACGGTCGCCGATGTCGCCGCGACGCTGCATCTGTCGGAGTCGACGGTCCGCAACCACCTCTCCGCGGCCATCGGCAAGACGGGCACCCGCAACCGTGCGGAGGCGATGCGAGTGGCGCGCCGGCAGGGCTGGCTCTGACCGGTGCGCACGCCGCCGGCACAGTGCCCGCATGCCTCAACCGCTCCGGCTGATCCGGCTGCTTCGACTGTTCCGGCTGTTCCGGCTGTTCCGGCTCCTTCGACCGCACCCCCGGCAACGATGTCGCGGCCATCCCGGTGGAGGCCTCTCCGGCCCTGCCCCACCGGCCGTTGCGGCAGCCCGGCACCTGGGTGGCGATCGGCGCGGGCGTCCTGGCAGTGGCGACGGGGGTGACCGTGTACCGGCGACGCCGGGCGCGGGCGTAGGCCGGACGCGGGCGTAGGCCCCGGGCGGGAGGCTGGAGCAAAGCGTGCCCGGCCGGGGGCCGGAGCCCGGCAGGCCCTCAGAGGCCGGGTACGCCCCGCAGTGGCCGGGCTCGACACGGAGGCCGGGCGCGGCCGCAGGGGCCGGACGCCGCTCTAGAGGCCGGGGCCCGTGCGGCGCAGGACGCGCAGGGAGCCGGTGTCCGAGACCTCCGTGAAGGCGCCGGACTCCAGGGCGCGCAGGTAGACGCGGTAGGGGGCCTGGCCGGTGAACTCGTCGGCCGGGTCCGGGAAGACGTCGTGGATGACGAGCAGGCCGCCCTCGGCGACGTGCGGGGCCCAGCCCTCGTAGTCGGAGCCGGCGTGCTCGTCGGTGTGGCCGCCGTCGACGAAGACCAGGCCTAGGGGCGAGTTCCAGAAGGCGGCGATCTGCGGGGACCGGCCCACCAGCGCCACCACGTGCTCCTCGAGGCCGGCCCGGTGCAGGGTGCGGCGGAAGGCGGGCAGGGTGTCCATCAGACCGATCTCGGGGTCGACGGTCTCCGGGTCGTGGTACTCCCAGCCCGGCTGCTGCTCCTCGCTGCCCCGGTGGTGGTCGAGGGTGAGCGCGGTGACCCCGGCCCGCCGGGCGGCGTCCGCGAGCAGGATCGTCGAACGGCCGCAGTAGGTGCCGACCTCCAGCAGCGGCAGTCCCAGACCGGCCGCCTCCACGGCGGCGGCGTACAGCGCGAGTCCCTCGTCGAGGGGCATGAACCCCTTCGCGGCCTCGAACGCGGCCAGGATCTCGGGCTCGGGTGCCGCGGGCATGGGGGTCCTTCCGGTCGTGCGTGTGTCTGGGCCCGCCCATGGTGCCGCACCCCCGTCGGAGGAGCGACGGGGGGTGCGGGGGGTGCAGAGGGATGCGGGGGGGGGCGGGTCAGGCGGTGACCGTCTCGCCCGGCAGCGCCAGGTCCAGGTCGACCGGGCGTTCGTCGCCGGCGTGGGTCGCGGCGGACGCGAGGGGGCCGTGGCCGCCGGCCCTGGCGGCGAGGACGTAGGAGCCCCGGGCCGGGACGGCGACGGCGTAGCTGCCGTCGGCCTGCGAGAGGGTGGCGCCGGCCTGACGGCCGCGGTGGTCGATGAGGGTGACCTTGGCGTGGGCGACCGGGGCGCCATCGGCGTCCAGGACCCGGCCCCTGAAGCCCCGCAGGACCGCCTCGGCGTGCGCCAGGTTGGCGTCCTCCTCACTGCTGGCACGCAGCTGCGGCGCCGCCGCGGGGGTGCGGCGGGGCAGGAACAGGGCGAGGAGCAGGCCCACGGCGACGGCTCCGGTGGCGATCAGGAAGGAGACCCGGAAGCCGTGCATGGTCGGGACGGCCACGCCGCCCACGTCGTTCGCGGTGTTGGCCAGCACCATGCCGATGACGGCGCTGGAGACCGACGTACCGATGGACCGCATCAGGGTGTTGAGGCCGTTGGCGGCGCCCGTCTCCGAGGCCGGGACCGCGCCGACGATCAGCGCGGGGAGCGAGGAGTAGGCGAGGCCGATGCCCGCGCCCAGGACGACCGCGATGACGAGGCTCTGCCAGGCGGCGCTCATCAGGCCGAGGCCGGCGCCGTAGCCGATGGCGATGATCAGCAGGCCGAGGATCAGGGTGACCTTGGGGCCGTACTTCGCGGAGAGGCGGGCGTAGACCGGCGCGGTGACCATCATCGTCAGTCCGAGCGGTGCCACCAGGAGGCCGGCGGTGACCATCGACTGGCCGAGGCCGTAGCCGGTGCTCCTGGGCAGCTGGAGGAGCTGGGGCAGGACGAGGGAGACGACGTAGAAGGAGACGCCGACCATGATGGAGGCGAGGTTGGTGAACAGGACCGCCGGGCGGGCGCTGGTGCGCAGGTCGACCAGCGGCGCCTTGACGCGCAGCTCCATCAGGCCCCACAGCAGGAGCACGACGGCGGAGGCGGCGAACAGGCCGAGCGTGAGGCCCGAGGACCAGCCCCAGTCACTGCCCTTGGTGATCGGCAGCAGGAACAGGACGAGGCCGGCGGAGAGGCCGAGCGCGCCCGGCAGGTCGAAGGAGCCCTCGGCGCGGGCCGGGGACTCGGGGACGACGAGCAGGGTGAGGACGATGGCGAGGACGCCGAGACCGGCGGCGCCGTAGAAGAGGGCGTGCCAGTCGGCGTGCTGGGCGACGAGGGCCGCGGCGGGCAGGGCGAGGCCACCGCCGACGCCGATGGAGGAGCTCATCAGCGCCATCGCCGAGCCGAGCTTCTCGCGGGGCAGCATGTCGCGCATCAGGCCGATGCCGAGCGGTATCGCGCCCATCGCGAAGCCCTGGAGGGTACGGCCGACGATCATGGTGAGCAGGTCGCTGGTGAGGGCGCTGACCAGGGCGCCGACGACCATCACGGCGAGGCTGAGGATCAGCGTGCGCCGCTTGCCGTACAGGTCGCCGAGGCGGCCCATGATCGGTGTGGCGACGGCGCCGGACAGCAGGGTCGAGGTGAGGACCCAGGTGGCGTTGCTGGGGGCGGTGTCCAGCAGCTGCGGCAGGTCCTTGATGACCGGTACCAGCAGGGTCTGCATCACCGCGACCACGATGCCCGCGAAGGCGAGCACCGGGACGACGGCACCGCCCGCCCTGCGTCCGGGCCGGTCGGTCGACGTGTGCATCATGAAGCGAGGCCTCCAGGCCGGGGAGTGGGACGGGTGAACGGCTGAACCGCGCGGGTACGTGCAGCTTGAACCTCGTATGCATGAGCAACTATTCCGATGCTTCGGCACACTAACGAAGTCTTGACCTTCTCTTGAGGAAGAAGGACGCGGGCGGTGCCCGGCCCGCGGCACGGGCGATACCCCGGCCCGAGGCGCGGGCCCTGCCACGGCCCTAGGTCGATATCCCGATGCCGGGGGTGCGGGGCGGTTGAGACCATGGCGCCCATGCCCTCCGCAGCACGCCCGGCCCGCTCCCCCGTCCCCACGTCCGTCCCCACGTCCGTCCCCACGTCCGTCCCCACGTCCGTCCCCGCCTCCGTCCCCGCCCGGCTCGTCGTGGCGCTCGCCTGCGCCGGACAGTTCCTCGTCGTCCTCGACATCTCCGTCGTCAACGTGGCGCTGCCCTCCGTGCGGGCCGAACTGGACATGAGCGCGGCCGGCCTCCAGTGGGTGGTCAACGCCTACGGCCTCGGCGGTACGGGCCGGTTCGGCGGATTCCGGAACGTAGCGGGAGGGGCAGGGGGCGCGGAGTGTGCCGGAACGACAGGGGACGCCGCCCGGGCACCGTCCGTCCCGCAGTCGCCTTTCCCCGGCACTCACCCGTCGCCAGGGGGCCGTCGCCCGGCGGCCGTCGCCCGTCCCGCGGCCTGCCGGTGGCTTCCCGGCCGCGTCGGGGGCGTCCCGCTAGGGTGGCAGGCGTGTCGTACGTAGGCCCTGACTTCGATCCCCCGCGTCCCCGCCGCTCCCCGCTGCGGCGCACGCTCACCGTGCTGTTCGCCGTGCTCGTGCCGGGCGCGCTGCTCGGCTGGTCGGCCTGGGAGGCGCTGGGCGGGTCCCAGGGGGGCGGGCCCGGCAGGGTCGCGGCCTCCGGCGCCGGAGGGACGGCCTCGGCCGGCGGTGACCCGGACGACAAGCCGGGCGCCTCGGCCGCGCAGTCCCCGACGGCGTCCGCACCCGGCGGCGCCGGGAGCCTCGCGGGCAAGGTCGTCGTCATCGACCCGGGACACAATCCCGCCAACTCCACGCACACGGCCGAGATCAGCCGCCAGGTGGACATCGGCACCAACAAGAAGGAGTGCGACACCACCGGCACCGCCACCGACTCCGGTTACAGCGAGGCCGCGTTCACGCTCGACGTGGCGCACCGGCTGCGCGCCCTGCTGGAACAGCGGGGCGCCACCGTGAAGTTGACGCAGGACGCCGACCGGTCCTACGGGCCCTGCGTCGACGAGCGGGCCCGGATCGGCAACTCGGCCCGCGCGGACGCCGTCGTGTCGGTGCACGCCGACGGGGCGGGCGCCGGGCAGCGCGGCTTCCACGTGATCCTGCCGGGCGCGGTGCACGAGGGCGCCGCCGACACCCGTGCCATCGTGGCCCCCTCGCGGAAACTCGGTGAGCTGATCGCCGGCGGCTTCGCGGACGCCACGGACACCTCGCCCTCGAACTACGTCGGCGACGGCACCGGTCTCGTCACGCGTCAGGACCTGGGCGGTCTCAATCTGTCAACGGTTCCCAAGGTGTTCATCGAGTGCGGCAACATGCGCGACGGCAAGGACGCGGCACTGCTCACCAGCGGCGCCTGGCGGCAGAAGGCTGCGCAGGGGCTCTCTGAGGGAATCGTGAGTTTCCTGCGCGGGCAGCGGCCGGAGCGCTGATCCCCGGGGACAGCCCGATCGTGTGGACGATAGTGTCGTCCACACGATGAGGGGCCACCCCCGCGCTTTCCCACCCGGGCCTGACGGCGACATGGTGACAGCGGCGCCTCCACCGATGCGTGTATCGATGACGAGACGACTGACGAAGGACCTGAAGTGAATATCCGCTCTCTCACTCGAGGCGACGGCGTGGTGATCGGAGCAGCGGTATTGCTGTTCATCGCGTCGTTCTTCGATCTCTACTCGATCGACGGGATCCCCGACAGCTACGATCTGCCGAACCTCTGGAACAGCGGGCCGGTGATGTTCAGTGTCGTTCTCGCGGGGATCATCGGCGCCGCACTCCTGGTCGTCAGCCGGGCACTGCCGCAGGTGCCCAAGGTCGCCGGACTCGACCTCCGTCAGTTCGGCGTGGCCTTCGCAGTCTTCGCCGCGTGGAGCGCGCTCGGCAACATCTTCGACCCCTCCGGCGGTTACGACAACGTCGGCGACACCTCGAACAGCCCCGACGCCGGTGCGGGCCTGATCCTGGCCCTCGTCGCCACGCTGCTGCTGGCCGCCGCCGCTGTCGCCACCCCCCTCGTCCCGGCCCTCCAGGGTGCGCTGATCCCGGCCCCGAAGCCGCCGGCTCCGCTGCCCTACGGCGCGCAGCCGCCCGGTGGCTACGGCTACCCGGGCGCGCAGCAGCAGCCGTCGCCGTTCGGCGGGCAGCCGCAGCAGGGTCAGCAGCCGGGCCAGTCGCCGTTCGCGGGCGGTCAGCCTGCTCCGGCGCAGCCGCCGGCCGCCGACTTCTCGCCGTTCTGGTTCGCCGTGCCGGTGCCGCGTCCGCTGTACGCGGAGGACGGCTCGCCCATGCCGATCGCCGAACTGGCGCCCGGCACCTGGTACCTGGCCGTCGAGCAGGGCGCCCAGGGGCTGGTGGCGCAGACCCAGGACGGCCGTCGCGGAGTGCTGCGGGACACCTCCGGCATCCAGCGCGGCTGAGTCCGCGCCCCGCGTCCCGCGGCCCCTCGCCCTTCCTTCGGGGCGGGGGGCCGTTGTCGTGCAGCCGCCCCCCCCCTCTCCGCACCTGACATGCTGTCAAGATGCGGGCTCACGGCCCGGTCTCGTGCCCGGCCATCGCGATCGACAGGGCTACGACAACGTGGCGGGGCGCCCGGAAGGCACAACTCCGAGCCGGTGCAGGGCACATGGAGAAGTCGTGAGCAGGCCGTGTTTCATCCCGCCACGAACGGCAAGCCGGACTGCATGTCCCCTCGATACCGTAACGGTGCGCATTCGGCAGGCACGGTCATCGCCGTCGTCGCCGACGTGATGGCCTTCATCCTGGGCCTCTGGATCGTCATGTATCTGCTGGACGCCAACCGCGGCAACGAACTCGTGCAGTTCGTGCACGACGTGGCCCGCTGGCTGGCGGGCTGGTCGTACGACCTGTTCACGTTCGACGAGGCGTGGGCGAGGGTCGTGGCGGGCTACGGCCTGGCGGCGGTCGTGTACCTGTTCGTCGGGCACGCGATCGCGAACCGGGTCCGCCACTGACCTCTCGCAGGCGTCGTCGGCGACCGTCTCAGCCGCAGCAGTCGGGATCCAGTCCCGTCGGCAGGCGGTCGCCGCCGAACACCGCGCAGGTGGCCTCGTGCCCGCCCAGTGCGGCGACCGCGAGCAGCAGCGACCCGGCGGTCCACGTCGTCAGCTCCTGCGGCCACAGGGCCGCGTCCTCGAAGACGTACCCCGTCCAGTACAGCCCGGACTCCGGGTCGCGCAGCCGCTGGATCCACTGGAGGATCTCCAGCGCCCGGTCGGACTCGCCCACCGCCCAGAGCGCCAGGGCGAGTTCGGCCGACTCCCCGCCGGTCACCCACGGGTTGGGCACGACGCAGCGCACGCCGAGCCCCGGCACGACGAACCGGTCCCACATCTCCTCGATGCGGGCCTTGGCCTCCGCGCCGGTGAGCGCGCCGCCGAGGACCGGGTAGTACCAGTCCATGGAGTAACGGGTCTTGTCCAGGAACCGCTCCGGGTGCCGGCGGATGGCGTGCCGCAGCGCGCCCGCCGCCAACTCCCAGTCCGGCTGCGGTTCTTCGCGCTGCTCGGCGATGGCCAGGGCGCAGCGCAGCGCGTGGTGGACGGAGGAGGAGCCGGTCAGCAGCGCGTCCGCGGTGGGCGTGCCGTCGTCGTCGCGGCGCCAGCCGATCTGCCCGCCGCTCTGCTGGAGCAGCAGCACGTACTCGACCGCCGCGTGGACGACCGGCCACATGCGGTCCAGGAAGGTGTCGTCGCCGGTGGACAGGTAGTGGTGCCAGACGCCGACGGCGACGTAGGCGACGAAGTTCGTCTCCCGGCCGCGGTCGGTGACGTCGGCGAAGTCGCCGTCGGCGTAGGCGGCGTACCAGGAGCCGTCCTCGTTCTGGTGCCGCGCGAGCCACTCGTACGCCCGCTCGGCGGCCTCGTGCTCGCCCGCCGCGTCCAGCGCCATCGCGGCCTCGGTGTGGTCCCACGGGTCGAGGTGGTGGCCGCGGAACCACGGGATCGCGCCGTCCTCCCGCTGTTCGGCCAGGATGCCGCGGACGGTCTCGACGGCCTGCTCGGGGGTGAGGACCCCGGGCAGGACGAGGTGTTCTGTCCGGGGAGTCGTCACTTGGCGTCCACCCGGGGCAGGTGGGGCTTGGTCGCGTACGCCACGAAGCTCTTGCCGATCAGCGGGTTCAGCGCCTGTTCGGCGACCCGGGTCGCCAGCGGCTTCTTCATGATGTCCCAGACCAGCAGCTTGTGGTACGCCCGCACCGGCAGCGCCTTGTCGTTGTCGACGCCGAACGCGCACTTCAGCCACCAGTACGGCGAGTGCAGCGCGTGGGCGTGGTGGCTGCCGTACGGGCGCAGGCCCGCCTCGCGGATCTTGGCGAGCAGTTCGTCCGCCTTGTAGATGCGGATGTGGCCGCCCTCGACCTCGTGGTAGGCGTCGGACAGGCTCCAGCAGACCTTCTCGGGGCCGTAGCGCGGGACGGTGACGGCGATGCGGCCGCCGGGCCTGAGGACCCGCACCATCTCGGCGAGGACGCCCTTGTCGTCGGGGATGTGTTCCATCACCTCGGAGATGATGACGACGTCGAAGGACTCGTCGGGGAAGGGCAGCGCGAGGGCGTCGCCCTCCATCGCGGTGGCGGTGGCGCCCTCGGGGGCCTCGCCCGCCTCCTTCATCGCCGCGAACCACTTGGCGACCTCGCGGATCTCCTCGCCGTTCTGGTCCAGCGCCACGACCTGGGCACCGCGCCGGTAGCACTCGAAGGCGTGGCGTCCCGCCCCGCAGCCGAGGTCCAGGACACGGTCGCCCGGGGCGAGCGGGAACCGGGAGAAGTCGACGGTCAGCACGTGGCCCTGCTTTCGCGATCGGATTCGACGTCGGCATCGGGGACGACGTCCGCGGATGGGGATGCGGAGGCGGAGGGAGAGGCGGAGGCGGAGGGAGGGGCGGAGGTACGGGGTGCCGGCCGCGCGCCGGACGGGCGGGATCGTCCGCCGCCGGCCCGTTCGACGGCCTCGCGGTACCGCTCGACGGTGCCCTCGGCGGCGCGCGCCCAGGTGAAACGCTCCAGCACCCGCCGGCGCCCGGCCGCGCCCAGCCGGGCCCGCAGCGCCGGGTCGCCGAGCAGCCGGCCCAGCGCGGCGGCCAGCGCTCCCGCGTCGCCCGGCGGTACGGCCAGGCAGGTCTCCCCGTCGGGTCCGGCGACCTCGGGAGTGGCGCCGCCGGTGGTGGCGACGAGCGGGGTGCCGGTCGCCATGGCCTCCGCGGCCGGCAGCGAGAAGCCCTCGTAGAGGGAGGGCACACAGGCGACCTCCGCCGAGCGGACCAGGTCGACGAGTTCGGCGTCGGAGATGCCCTTGACGAACTCGATGGCGCCGTCGAGGCCGTAGCGTTCCACCGCGGCGGCGACGGGGCCCTCCTGCGGGCGCTTGCCGACGACGACGAGGTGGGCGTCCGGCTGCTCGGTACGGACCTTGGCGAGCGCCTCGACGAGGAAGACCAGGCCCTTGAGCGGCACGTCCGCGCTGGACGTCGTGACGATGCGGCCCGGCACGACGGGCACCGACGGGTCGGGCGCGAACAGGTCGGTGTCGGCGCCGATGTGGACGACGTGGATGCGGTCGTCGCGGACCCCCAGGTGGTCGACGATCTCCTGGCGGGAGGTCCCGGAGACGGTGAGCACGGACGGCAGGCGGCGGGCGACGCGCTTCTGCATGCGGGTGAAGGCGTACCAGCGGCGTACCGAGGCGCGCCGCTTCCAGCCCTCGGCGGCGTCCAGCTCCAACTGCCGGTCGACGGTGATGGGGTGGTGGATGGTGGTGACCAGGGGTGCGCCGACGTCGCCCAACAGGCCGTAGCCGAGGGTCTGGTTGTCGTGCACGACGTCGAACTCGCCGCGACGGGCGCGCAGATGACGGCGGGCGCGCAGGGAGAAGGTCAGCGGTTCGGGGAAGCCGCCGGTCCACATCGTCGCCACCTCGAGGGCGTCGATCCAGTCGCGGTACTCGTCGCGCTTCGGGGTGCGGAAGGGGTCGGGCTGGCGGTAGAGGTCCAGACTGGGCAGCTCGGTGAGGGAGACCCGGCCGTCGTGGCCCTCGTCGAGGACCGGGTAGGGCTGGGAGCCGATGACCTCGACGCGGTGGCCGAGCCGGGCCAGTTCGCGGGAGAGGTGGCGGACGTAGACGCCCTGGCCGCCGCAGAACGGGTTTCCCTTGTAGGTGAGGAGCGCGATGTCGAGCGGTCGCCCGCCGTCCGCGGCGAGGTCCTGGGACCCCGCCTGACTGGCCTCAGCGGTCACTCCGGGCCCCCTTCTGCCTGCACTGTCCCGCGAGACTACGACGGGACGCTAATCTAGAACAAGTTTCAGACTTGATCGTCCGGGAGGCTCCGAATCTACCGGCAGGTAAGGACGCTGTGAGCAGTGGATCGGGTGATTCACGCCACGGCCCGGCGCCCTGTGTCCGCTGAGCGATCCCACGCCCTCACCGACCGTCACGGAACGGGACCCATGCCTGCCCAAGTCAAGGGGGACAAGGTGGACACCAGCGTCCAGCGCCCCTCCGCCGCTCCCCTCACCGAGCGGCAGGAGGCCCGCCGCCGCCGCATCCTGCACACGAGCGCGCGGCTGGCGAGCCGGGGCGGGTTCGACGCGGTGCAGATGCGGGAGGTCGCCGAGTCCTCCCAGGTGGCCCTGGGCACCCTCTACCGCTACTTCCCGTCCAAGGTGCACCTGCTGGTCGCCACCATGCAGGACCAGTTGGAGCGCCTGCACGGCACACTGCGGAAGAAGCCCCCGACGGGCGACACCCCGGCCGCCCGCGTCGCCGAGACCCTGATGCGCGCCTTCCGGGCCCTCCAGCGCGAGCCCCACCTCGCCGACGCGATGGTCCGCGCCCTCACCTTCGCCGACCGCAGCGTCTCGCCCGAGGTCGACCAGGTCTCCCGGCAGACCACCGCGATCATCCTCGACGCGATGGGCCTGGCCGACCCCGCCCCGCACCAGCTCTCCGCGGTCCGCGTCATCGAACACACCTGGCACTCGGCCCTCATCACCTGGCTCTCGGGCCGCGCCTCCATCGCCCAGGTCCGCATCGACATCGAGACGGCCTGCCGCCTGATCGACGTGCCGGAGCCGGGGGCGCGGGAGTAGCGCCCCCGGGGCCCACCACGCCCACCCCGGGCCCACCACCGCCCACCACCGCCCGCCCCGGCGCCCACCCGTGCCCACAGGCGGCCCTCAGGGCCTTCCCTACGGCCGAGTACAGTGGCCCAGTCGTCATCACACCCGTACGGGGGAAAGCCGGTGCAATTCCGGCGCTGACCCGCAACCGTGAGCCACTCGGACACACAGTGGCCAGCCGGACCGCCCCGGACGGAACGTGACCGGCTCACGTGCGTCGGCGCCGCCGCCGCACGGGCACCGTCGAGGTATGCGGAGCCGAGCCGCCGGGGTGTCCCGCGCCGCCCGGCTCCCTGACAGGGAGAGGCACCCGCCGATCATGAACGTCCGCCGCAGCGCCGCCGTCCTGGCCGCCACCGCAGTGATCGGCGCCGCCACGCCCGCCGTGGCCGCGTCCCCGTCACCGGCCCCGTCCGTGGCGATACCGTCCGGTCTGTACGGCACCACCGACCCGACGTACGACGGTGTCTGGCGCCAGTCGCTCGCGCTGCTCGCCCAGGACACGGTCGGAGTCGAGCCGGCGGAGAAGGCCGTGGACTGGCTGGCCGGCCAGCAGTGCGCGAACGGCTCCTTCGCCGCGTTCCGCGCCGATCCCGCCCGGGCCTGCGACGCCAAGCTGATGGTCGACACCAACAGCACCGCCGCCGCCGTACAGGCCCTCGCGGCCCTCGGCGGTCACGAGGCCGCGGCGGAGAAGGCCGTCGGCTGGCTGAAGTCCGTACAGAACGCGGACGGCGGCTGGGGGTACACCCCCGGCGGCGCCAGCGACACCAACTCGACGGCAGTCGTCGTCGGCGCGCTGGCCGCGGCCGGGGAGAAGCCCGCGGAGGTCGTGAAGGGCGGGAAGTCGCCGTACGACGCCCTGGTCACGCTCGCGCTGCCCTGTGACGCCGGTGGCGCCTTCGCCTATCAGCCCGACAAGCAGGGCACGTTGACGGCCAACGCGGACGCGACGGCCGCGGGCGTCCTCGGCGCGCTCGGCGAGGGCCTGGCCGCCGGCGCCGGGAAGAAGGCGGACAAGACCGCCTGCGCCGCCCCCGGTACCCCGCGGCAGGCCGCCGCCAACGGTGCCGCCTACCTGGCGGAGGCCGTCGCGAAGAACGGGTACCTGACGTCGGTGCTCCCCGGCGCCGAGAACCAGCCGGACTACGGCAACACCGCCGACGCCGTGGTCGCGCTCGCCGCGCAGGGCGGCGCCGAGCGGGCGGGCAAGCCGCTCGCCTGGCTCCAGCGCAACGCCGCCGCCTGGGCGAAGCAGAGCGGCCCGGCCGCCTACGCCCAGCTGGTCCTCGCCGCCCACGCGACGGGCACCGACCCGCGCGCGTTCGGCGGCACGGACCTGGTCGCCGCCCTGAACGCGACGGGCCCGGCCCCGCGGGCCGCCGACGCCGCGAAGGGGGGCACCGCGGACAAGGCCGACGGGGCCGACGACACGGTGGGGGCGGAGGAGGAACCCGAGGACGGCTTCGGCGTCTGGTGGACCGTCGGCGTCTTCCTCGTCGCCGGTATCGGCATCGGCTTCCTGATCAGCGGCCGCAGGAAGCAGCAGCCGTGATACGCCGTCTCACCGCCCTGTTCGCCGCCGCGTTGTTCCTGGGTCTGGCCGGTACCGGCCCGGCCGGGGCCGCCGGTTACCGCTACTGGTCGTTCTGGGACCGCGACGGCGACCGCTGGGTCTACGCCACCGAGGGCCCCGCCACGGCCCGCCCCTCCGACGGCGCCGTCCAGGGCTTCCGCTTCGCGGTCAGCGAGGACTCGCAGGACGCGTCGCGGCCGCGCGGCACGGCCTCGTTCGCGTCGATCTGCGCGCGGACCCCGGAGCGGGACGGCATGAAGCGGGTCGCCCTGGTCCTCGACTTCGGCACCGCCGCGGACGCGCCGTCCGGCGAGACCCCGCCCGCCGCCCGCACGGCCTGCGCCCGCGTCCCGGACGACGCGAGCACGGCCGAGGCCCTCGCCTCGACCGCGAAGCCCCTGCGCTACGACACGAACGCGCTGCTGTGCGCGATCGCGGGCTACCCGCGGAAGGGCTGCGGGGACCAGGTGACGACGGACGAGGGCGAGCAGGGAGGCGAGCAGCGGGACAACTCCGCGGCGGGGCCGCCGGCTTCGCCGGACTCCCCGTCGTCCGCCGCGGACGACGGCGGGCCGTCCGTGGGCGTCTACGCGGGCGGCGCGCTGATCGCCGCCCTGGCCGCGGCGGCGGTGTGGCAGGCCCGGCGGCGCCGGAATGACTGAGGGCTCCCGCCCCGTCGGGAGCGGCACCCACCCCGTCGGGAGCGGCACCCGTCCCACCGGCAAGCGCGTCCGGCCCACCGGCAACCGTGTCCGTCCCACCGGCAACCGCGTCCGGCCGACGCCGGCGAGTACAGCCGCGCTCCCGCTCCACCCCGGCGCCTGGTGGTTGTGGGCCCTCGGCCTGGGCACGGCCGCGACCCGCACCACCAACCCGCTCCTGCTGGCCCTGCTCCTCACCACCTCCGCCCACGTCGTCCTCACCTGCCGCCCCCGCACCCCCTGGTCCCGCTCCTACTCCGCCTTCCTCCACCTCGCCCTCGCCGTCCTCGCCGTCCGTCTCTTCTTCGTCGTGATCCTCGGCTCCCCCGTCCCCGGCACGCACGTGATCCTGACCCTCCCCGAAGTCCCGCTCCCCGACTGGGCGCAGGGCATCCGGCTGGGCGGCAGGGTCACCGCCGAGGGTGTCGTGTTCGCGCTGTACGACGGTCTGCGCCTGGCCACCCTGCTCGTCTGCGTCGGCGCCGCGAACGCCCTGGCGAGCCCCTCGCGTCTGCTGAAGGCCCTCCCCGGCGCCCTGTACGAGGCGGGGGTCGCCGTCGTCGTGGCGCTCACCTTCGCGCCGTACCTCATCGCCGACGTCCAGCGGCTGCGGGCCGCCCGCCGGCTGCGCGGCCGCCCGGACAGGGGCCTGCGCGGCCTGTTCCAGGTGGCGCTGCCGGTCCTGGAGGGCGCCCTGGAGCGTTCCGTCGCCCTCGCCGCCGCCATGGACGCCCGCGGCTACGGCCGTACCGCCGACGTCCCGTCCCGCGTCCGCCGTACGACGGCCGTCCTCACCCTGGGGGGCCTGCTCGGCGTCTGCGCGGGAACGTACGGCCTGCTCACCGCGGCGGGCGGCACCTACGGGCTGCCGGTGCTCGTCGCCGGGGTCGCCGCCGCGCTCGCCGGTCTGCGGCTGGGCGGGCGCCGCTCGCCGCGCACCCGCTACCGCCCCGACCGCTGGACCCCGCGGGCCTGTCTGGTCGCCGGGTCCGGTGCCGCGGTCGCCGCGCTGCTGACGCTCGCCGCCTCCGCCGACCCGGCGGCCCTGCACCCCGGCGTGATCCCGCTCACGGCGCCCGCCCTCCCCCTGTGGCCCGCCGCGGCCGTACTCGTCGGCCTGCTGCCCGCTCTGCTGCCCGCCCCGCTCCCGAAGGAGCCGTCGCCGTGATCCGCTTCGAGAACGTCTCCGTGACGTACGACGGCTGCCTTGAGGCCACCGTGCGGGACGTCGACTTCGAGATCCCGGAAGGGGAACTGGTGCTGCTCGCCGGTCCGTCCGGGGTCGGCAAGTCGACACTGCTCGGCACGGTCGGCGGTCTCGTCCCGCACTTCACGGGCGGCACCCTGCGCGGCCGGGTGACGGTCGCCGGCCGCGACACCCGCACCCACAAGCCGCGTGAACTCGCCGACGTGGTGGGGACGGTGGGCCAGGACCCGCTGTCCCACTTCGTCACGGACACCGTGGAGGAGGAACTCGCCTACGGCATGGAGTCGTTGGGTCTGCCTCCGGCGGTGATGCGCCGCCGCGTCGAGGAGACCCTCGACCTGCTCGGCCTGGCCGGCCTGCGCGACCGTCCGATCGCCACGCTCTCCGGGGGCCAGCAGCAGCGCGTCGCGATCGGCTCGGTCCTCACCCCGCACCCCCGCGTCCTCGTCCTGGACGAACCGACCTCCGCGCTCGACCCGGCCGCCGCCGAGGAGGTCCTCGCCGTCCTGCTCCGCCTGGTCCACGACCTCGGTACGACCGTCCTGCTCGCGGAACACCGTCTGGAACGCGTCCTGCAGTACGCCGACCAGGTCGCCCTGCTGCCCGCGCCCGGTGCCGCCCCGGTGCTGGGCACCCCGGCCGAGATCATGGCGGTGTCCCCGGTGTGTCCGCCGGTGGTGGAGCTGGGCCGGCTGGCGGGCTGGTCCCCGCTGCCGCTGACCGTCCGCGACGCCCGGCGCATGGCGGGTGACCTGCGCGAACGACTGACCGGGCGGGAGCCGGAGCACACCCCGGCCGCCGTCGCCGAGCCACCACGGCCGCGCCCGGCGCTCCCCCGGTGGCCCCGGCGCGCCGTATCGGCCCCGACGGGGGACCCGCGCGATCAGCCGGCCGGCCGCGAGCCGGAACACCTCCCGGCCGCGTCCGCCGGGCCGCCGGTGCCGCGCCCGGCACTCGCCCGCCTGCGCCGGCGCGCCGCCCCCGCCCCGGCCGCGGCCGCGCCCCCGGCGGAGGTCCGTTCCCTCTGCGTGCGCCGCGCCCGGGTGCAGGCGCTGCGCGACGTCGACCTCATGGTGTCCCCCGGCGAGACCATCGCCCTCATGGGCCGCAACGGCGCCGGCAAGTCCACCCTGCTCAACACCCTCGTGGGCCTGGTCGAGCCGTCCTCGGGCACGGTCCGGACGGGCGGCGCGCTCCCCCACCGCACCGCGCCCCGCGACCTCGTCCGCCGGGTCGGCCTCGTCCCGCAGGAACCCCGCGACCTGCTGTACGCCGACACGGTCGCCGCCGAGTGCGCGGCCGCCGACCGGGACGCGCAGGCCGTCCCCGGCACCTGCCGCGCCCTCGTCCACGACCTGCTCCCCGGCATCTCCGACGGCACCCACCCCCGCGACCTGTCCGAGGGCCAGCGTCTGACGCTGGCGCTGGCGATCGTCCTGGCCGCCCGCCCGCCGCTGCTCCTGCTCGACGAGCCGACCCGCGGCCTGGACTACGCGGCGAAGTCCCGCCTGGTCGGCGTGGTGCGCGAGCTGGCCGCCGCCGGGCACGCGATCGTGCTGGCCACGCACGACGTGGAGCTGGCGGCGGAGCTGGCCCACCGGGTCGTGCTGCTGGCCGAGGGCGAGGTGATCGCGGACGGTCCGACGGCCGAGGTGATCGTCTCCTCCCCGTCCTTCGCCCCGCAGGTGACGAAGATCCTGGCCCCGCAGGAGTGGCTGACCGTCGCCCAGGTGCGGGAGGCGCTGCGGTGACCGCGACCGGCCGGCCGGCACCGACACCGGCAGCGACACCGGCAGCGACACCGGCAGCGGCAGCGGCCGGGCAGGCGCGAGCGGTCCGTCTGGGCCCCCGTTCGGTGGCCGCGCTCGGGCTCGTCGGCGCGGTCGGGGTGGTCGCCTTCGCCTGGCCGTTCCTGGCCCCGCCCGCCTCGGCGCTGAACGCGCACGCGCAGGACGCCCCCTGGCTGTTCGCGGGGTTGCTGGTCCTGCTGGTCGCGGTGGTGGCGGCGACCATCTCGGAGTCGGGGCTCGGCGCGAAGGCGGTCGCGATGCTCGGCGTGCTGGCGGCGACCGGCGCCGCCCTGCGCCCGATCGGGGCCGGTACGGCGGGCATCGAGCCGATGTTCTTCCTGATGGTGCTCAGCGGCCGGGTCCTCGGCCCCGGCTTCGGCTTCGTGCTGGGCTCGGTCACGATGTTCGCGTCCGCCCTGCTCACGGGCGGGGTGGGCCCGTGGATGCCGTTCCAGATGCTGTCCATGGGCTGGTTCACGATGGGCGCCGGCCTGCTGCCGGGCCCGGACCGGCTGCGCGGCCGGGGCGAACTGGCCCTGCTCGCGGTCTACGGCTTCCTGGCCGCCTTCGCCTACGGCACGGCGATGAACATGGCGGGCTGGCCGTTCCTCGGTGAGCTGGCCTCGCGGATCTCCTTCGATCCGGACGCGGCCGTACCGGAGAACCTGGCCCGTTTCCTCGCGTACTGCGCGGCCACCTCGCTGGGCTGGGACCTGGGCCGGGCCGTCGTCACCGTCGTGCTGACCCTGACGCTGGGTCCGGCCGTGCTCAGGGCGCTACGCAGAGCCACCCGGCGCGCGGCCTTCGAGACCGCGGTCACATTCGAGGACCGTCGAGTCGCGCCGGAGGACCGTTGAGCGGTGAAGCACCCCACATGACCCACATCACCTACGATCCCCCCTAGTTGGACATTCCGGACGCCATGTCCATGCAGATCGCGCCTCTGACCTGCACATTGAGAGCCGGGTCACACGAGCGACCTTCACCCCACATGCGGCCACAACTAGTAAAAGGGGTCATTGCGGACCCCCGCCGAGCCTGTTTCTCTGGATGACGTCGCACGGCGCCGACGAGCCCCCGGGCCCCCGGCGCCGACGCATGCAGCCCCCCGCCGCACATCACGCGGTGCGGCCACGCACCGCGTGACTCCGGCATGCACCGCGACGCACCTGCCCCCGAAGGAAAAAGGTTCTCCGTGTCCGTCTCCGTCATCCGCCGCATCGCTTCCCCGAAGAAGGCCCTCACCGCCGCCGCCCTGGCCGCCGCGACCGCCGGCATGGCACTGTCCGCGGCCCCCGCCCAGGCCTCGACCGTGACCTCCGCCTCCCAGGCCAAGGCGATCGCGCACCAGATGATCCCGGACGCCGCGCAGTTCAACGCGTTCAGCAAGATCGTGCAGCACGAGAGCAACTGGGACGTCAACGCCACCAACTCCTCGTCCGGCGCCTACGGCCTGGTCCAGGCCCTGCCGGGCAACAAGATGGCCTCGGCCGGCTCCGACTGGAAGACCAACGCCAAGACCCAGATCAAGTGGGGTCTCGACTACATGAACTCCCGCTACGGCAGCCCGGCCGGCGCCTGGTCCTTCTGGCAGGCCAACGGCTGGTACTGAGCCACGCCGACCCCGCACGCGTGAGGCGGCGGCCCCCCGATCCCCGGGGGCCGCCGCCTCACGCCTTTCCTCGCCCCGCCGAGGCCCCGCCGGCGGGGCGATATCCTCGCTCCTTCGTTCGGGTCGGAGTCACCGCCCCGCCGCCCCGACCGCCGAAGGAAACCGTTCGTGACCTCTGTACCGGCGCCCGGTCGCGACCGGCTGCCCTCGCTGACCGGGCTCCGCTTCTGGGCGGCGCTGCTGGTCGTCCTGTACCACCTGTCCCGGCAGGTGGGCACCGTGCCGGGACTCAGCGAGGCGGTCTGGTACGGCCGGAGCGGGGTGACGTTCTTCTTCGTGCTGTCGGGGGTCGTCCTGGCCTGGACGTACGACGGCGTGCGGGTGCCCGTCCGGGTCTTCCTGTGGCGCCGGTTCGCCCGCATCTGGCCGCTCCTCGCCTTCGGCGTGGCGGCGTCCGTCGCCGTGTACGTCCTGATGGACCGTGCCGTGTCCCTCCAGGCGGTGGTCGCGAACCTGCTGCTGGTGCACGCCTGGTTCCCCGAGCCGGTCGTCTTCAAGGGCGGCAACCCCGCGGCCTGGTCGCTCAGCGACGAGGCCTGGTTCTACCTGATCTTCCCGGCGCTGCTGGCCCTGCTCGCCGGGCGCAGGGCGAGGGTCTGGGCGTGGACCGCGGCCGGTGTCGTCGGCGCCACCCTCGTCCTGTGGCCGGCGTTGTCCGGTCTGTCGCCGATCACCCGCCTGTGGGCGCTCGACTACCTGCCGCTGACCCGCTCGCTCCAGTTCGTGCTGGGCGTGGTGGCGGGGCTCGCGCTGAAGCGCGGCTGGCGTCCCCCCGTGTCCCTGCCCGTGGCCGCCGGACTCGTCCTCGCCTGGCACCTCGCGCTGGTCCCCTGGCACCACGCCGTGCCCGACGCCCTCTGGTACAGCCCGTACACGGCCTCCCAGTGGCTCTCGGCGCCGGTCTTCGCGGCCCTCATCTGCGCCGCCGCCCGCGCCGACCTGGACGGCCGCCGCACCGCACTGGGCGGACCGTGGATGATCCGGCTCGGCCACTGGTCGTTCGCCTGGTACCTCCTCCACGAGATCGTCATCCGCGCCGCGCTCCACCACTGGGGCAGGCCCGCCCCCGGCGCCGCCACCCTCCTGTTCTGGGCCGGCGTCCTCCTGACCAGCCAGGCCGCCGCGGCCGCCGCCTACCACTGGCTGGAGCACCCCGCCGAACGATGGCTCCGGAGCCGCGTGGGCCGCCCCGCCCCGCCCTCCGTCCGCCCACCCGCCGAGGTGAGCGGGCGATAGCCCGGACGGACCTCGCCCCCTGTTCAGGTGCGCGCCGTCCGCGCCCTCTCCGGTTCCACCCGGCGGTCCTCACTCGGGGCCGCCGCCTCCGCCGTCCCCGCCCGCGGCCCCTGCAGTACGTACGCCAGCCCGAAGCCGGCGAGGACGGCGACGGCGCCGCCCACCGCGTCGAGGACCCAGTGGTTGCCGGTGGCCACGATCGCCGAGACCGTGAAGAGGGGGTGCAGGAGGCCCAGGGCCTTCATCCACCACCTCGGGGCGACGATCGCGATCACCATGCCGCACCACAGGGACCAGCCGAAGTGCAGGGAGGGCATCGCCGCGTACTGGTTGGTCAGGGACGTCAGCGTGCCGTAGTCGGGCCGGGTGAAGTCCTGCGCGCCGTGGACGGTGTCGATGATGCCGAGGCCCGGCATCAGGCGCGGCGGGGCCAGCGGGTAGAGCCAGAAGCCGACGAGGGCGAGCAGGGTCGCGAAGCCGAGGGAGGAGCGGGCCCAGCGGTAGTCCGCGGGGCGGCGCCAGTAGAGGACGGCCAGCACCGACAGCGGGACCACGAAGTGGAACGACGTGTAGTAGAAGTCGAAGAAGTCGCGGAGCCGGCCGGCCTCGACGACCGCGTGGTTGGCCCAGCGCTCGATGTCGATGTGGAGGAAGCGCTCGATGTCGAGGATCTCGCGGCCGTGGGCCTCCGCCCGCCGGCGTCCGCCCGAGATCGTTCCGCCCGTCGCCGCCAGCCGGACCTGCTGGTACGCCGCGTAGGTGACGCGGATGAGCAGCAGCTCCAGGAGCAGGTTGGGGCGGCTGAGGACCCGGCGCGGGAACGGCAGCAGCGGGACGCGCTGCCGGCGGGCCGGGACGGGGGCGGCGTACTGCGTCGGAATCGGGGTGCGGTGGTACGGGGAGGTGCGGGGCAGGAAGGGCACGGCCGTCGCGGCGGCCAGCGCGGCCAGCAGGACGACGTTGTCGCGCAGGGGGTACAGGGCCGCCATGTCCGGCAGCATCATCGTCGCCGGGAGGGTCATGACCAGGACGACGGCGACCGGCCAGACGTAACGGTCCGAGGCCCGCCTGCCGACCCGGCCCACCACCGCCGGCAGGAGCCACAGGAGCTGGTGCTGCCAGGTCGTCGGGGACACGGCGATGGCGGCACAGCCGGTGATCGACACCGCGAGCAGGAGCTGGCCGTCGCGGGCGTAGCGCACCGCCCGGCGGACGCCGAGGACGGCCACGGCCGCGCCCAGCGTCAGGAACAGCGCGATCTCCGGCGGACCGGACAGGCCGAGGCGCAGCAGGGCGCCGTGCAGGGACTGGTTGCCGAGGGCGTCCGCCTCGCCGCCGAGGCCCACGCCGGCCATGTGGTGGACCCAGTAGGTGTACGAGTCGTGCGGCATCGCCGCCCAGGCCAGCAGGGTGCAGGCCAGGAACGACGCACCCGCGGTCGCGGCGGCCCGGCGCCGGCCGGTGAACCACAGCAGCGGGGCGAACAGCAGGACGGCCGGCTGGAGGGCCGCCGCCAGGCCGATCAGCGCGCCGCCCGCGTGCCGTCCCCGCACGGCGAAGCAGCCGAGCAGGACGAGCAGGACGGGGATGATGCTGGTCTGGCCGAGCCAGAGGGTGTTGCGGACGGGGAGGGACAGCATCAGCAGGCTGATCGCGACGGGCGCGGCCAGCGGCGGGGTGCGTCCGCCCGCAGGCTGCGGCAGGGCCCGCGCGACGACCAGGCCGAGCGCGACGACCAGCAGCAGGGTGCCGAAGGTCCAGCCCCAGCCGAGAGCCTGTTCGGCCGCCCGGGTGAGGGGCTTGAGGACGAGTCCCCCGAACGGGGTGCCGGTGAAGCGCGTCGAGTCGTAGAGCGAACCCTTGACGTGCAGGACGCCGTCGGGTCCGACCCAGGTCTCCAGGTCCGTCAGCCGCTCTCCGCGCGGAGTGGCGAGGACGACGGCCACCTGCCGGACGGCGAGGACGGCCGCGACCAGCCAGAGGCCGAGGCGGGCCACGCGCAGGCGCGCTCTCGTCGTGTCAGCGGCGGTCGCTCCGAAGGGTTCTGCCGGTCGCCCGCTGTGCTCCGCATTCGCCACGCCTCGTAGGCCTCCCGCCCCGTAGCTCCCCCGCGTTCCCTCGTGGGGTTGCTTCACGAGCCCTCTCCACAACCCTGTGAGGCTCGCGGCACCCCCGACGAAGACGCGGGCCGTCCCGCCTTCACCTGACGTCCGTTCTCCTTTTGTCCGGAAGACGATAGTGCGCCGGGCAGGGGCCGATTCCGTGGTGTGCGTGGCGATACGGCGGGCCGGACCGGGCGGCGCGGGCCGGTGAGGGCGCTGACCTGCCGGTTCCCTCCGACGCCGGTCCTGCGAGGTCCGGGCGGGCGGGCACTCGGGCGCGGTGCGCGGGGTTGACGAACTGATCAGCGTATGCGGCAGGTGCCGTCGGCGACCGGGAGGCGGAGCTCGTGGACGAGTCGCGGATCCGGGGCACCGTCGGTGCCCTGTTTCACCGCCCGCCCCGCCCGCCCCGGCTCCCGGACCGGTGAGGCCGTGCCCCCCTCAGGCCCCGCGCTCGGGCCCCGTGCTCAGGCCCCGTGCTCAGGCCCCGTGCTCAGGCCCCGTGCTCAGGCCTCGTCCTCAGGCCTCGTGGTAGAAGCCCACGTTGACGCTGCGCGGACCGGTGCGGTCCGTGATGACGATCTCCCCGTTGCCGCCCCGCGGGAGCTGCACGGTCCCGCCGTAGGCGATGGTCTGGGCGTACTCGCCGACCACCAGCCGGACCTCGGAGGACGGGTCCGGCTGGGAGCCGCGCAGCCAGCCGACCTGCCAGACGCCCTCGGGGCCGCACAGGAACTCCAGGTGGACCCGGGAGACGAACAGCCACTCCTCGGGCGTGACGAGGCGGCACACGGACTTGTCCCGGCCCACCCGCAGCACGGCGCCCGGCTCGCTGGGCGCGTCAGCCATGAGCATGCCGGCCGTGGCACCCTCTTCCGTCCCGGAGACGGTGGCCATGGTGAGTTCGAGCACGTGCGCTCCTCAAGAGATGTCTGTCCGACGGCGTCCGAACTGTGCGTGCACAGCCGCCGCATACTAAATCGCCCGGCCCCGCCGCGTCCGGCACAATGGACGCATGACCGAGCGAAAGCCACCCGGCGTCCCGTTCGAGTCCTGGGTCGACAAGCAGATCCAGGACGCGGAGCGGCGTGGCGAGTTCGATCAACTTGCGGGCGCGGGAAGGCCGTTGGATCCGGAGCTCGAGAGTTCCTACGACGAACTGTGGTGGGTCAGGCGCAAGATGGCACGCGAGGGGCTCTCGGTCCTGCCTCCCGCGCTGGCCCTGCGCAAGGAGGCGGAGGACGCCCTCGCCGCGGCGTACGCGGCACCGTCGGAGCGGATCGTCCGGAAGATCGTCACGGACGTCAACGTCAAGCTCCGCGACATGATGTTCAAGCCGCCGCCCGGCCCCCCGCTGGGCATGAGGCCGTACGACGTCGAAGAGGTCGTACGGCAGTGGCGGGAGCGCCGGGCGGCGGCCGGGGACGGCTAGGGCGTGTTTCGAAAGTGGCGTCGTCTGCCCGAAGGGCAGGCCCGGCGGCGTCTGGTGCGTGCGATCGCAAGGCGGAGGGTCGCCCCGAT
>NZ_JBIVKQ010000023.1:0-110299 GCF_044750845.1 Streptomyces sp. NPDC088766
CACTGGACCCGCCGCATGATCGAGATCCGCAAACAGAACCCCGCCTTCGGCCTCGGCTCGTACACCGAGCTGCCCTCCTCCAACCCGGCCGTCCTGGCCTTCCTGCGCGAGTACGAGGACGACCTGGTGCTGTGCGTCCACAACTTCTCCCGCTTCGCCCAGCCCACCGAGCTGGACCTGAGCCGGTTCGGCGGGCGCCATCCCGTCGAGCTGTTCGGCGGAGTCCGTTTTCCGGCCGTGGGTGAGCTGCCATATCTGCTCACGCTCGGGGGACACGGTTTCTATTGGTTCCGACTGCGCAGGGAGACCGTCTAGTACCCCCGGGCGGGGCGGTTTCTCCCGCCCCGCCCGGGGCACGCATCAGTAACACCCCGACCCCCCGGGGAAAGGACGTGACGCCATGGCGGAAACGGTCACACTCTCCGGCACGACCAGCCCCGGGCTCCTCGCGTCACTGACCCCCCTGCTGCGGGAGTGGCTGCCACGGCAGCGCTGGTTCGCCGGCAAGGGGAGTCCGGTCACGGGATTCTCGCTGGTGGCGGGCACCGAGCTGCTGCCCGCCGCGTCCAGGCTGGGCCTCTACCACCTGCTGGTCCGCGCGCACCAGGGCGCCGTGCCCGGCGACTGCTACCAGCTCCTGATCGGCGCCCGCGAGGCGCTGCCGCCCCGGCTGGCGCCCGCGCTGATCGGGCACGTGCCGGACGGACCGCTCGGCGGCCGGACCGTCTACGACGCCCTGTACGACACCCGGCCCGCCGAGGTCCTCCTGGAGGCGCTGCGCACCGAGGCCCGGATCGGCGTGCTGCGCTGCGAACGGGACCCCGCGCAGGAAATACGCGCCGGTCTCGTGCCACGGAGGCTGACCGCCGAGCAGTCGAATTCGTCGGTCGTCTTTGGAGATACGTTCATTCTCAAGCTGTTGCGCCGGGTCGTCCCCGGCGTCAACCCCGACCTGGAGCTGCCGCTGGCCCTGGCCCGCGAGGGATCCTCCCGGGTGCCGGCGCCGACGGCATGGCTGCAGGCGGACCTGGACGACGGTGCCGGCGAGTCGTACGTCCTCGGCGTCCTCCAGCCGTTCGTACAGGGTGCGACGGACGGCTGGGAGCTGGCGCTGCGGGAGCTGGCCAAGGGCGAGGACTTCGGCGCCGAGGCCCGGGCGCTGGGGCGGGCCACCGCCGAGGTGCACACCGCGCTGGCCCGGGCCCTGCCCACCGCCACCCTCGGTCACGCCCAGCTCGGCCCGCTGGTCGACGGCATGACCGAGCGGCTGGACGCGGCGGCGCAGGCCGTGCCCGCCCTGCGCCCCTACGCCCCCGGCCTGCGCACCGCTTTCTCGGCGCTGGCCGACCTCGCGGCCGAGGGCCGGATCTGGACCGCGCAACGCGTCCACGGCGACCTGCACCTCGGGCAGTGCCTGCGGGCGCCCTCCGGCCAGTGGTCGCTGATCGACTTCGAGGGCGAGCCGGCCCGCCCGCTGGCCGAGCGCCGCATGCCGCAGCCGGCCGTCCGGGACGTGGCCGGCATGCTGCGTTCCTTCGACTACGCCGCCCTCTCGGCCGACCCTCCGGCGCCCGGCTGGGCCGAGGTGTGCCGGGCCGCGTACTGCTCCGGCTACGCCGAGGTGTCCGGCACCGACCCCCGCACCGACCCCGTACTGCTGCGGGCCTACGAGACGGACAAGGCGGTCTACGAGGTCGTCTACGAGGCCCGGCACCGCCCCGACTGGCTTTCCGTCCCGCTGTCCGCGATACGTCGGCTCGCCGCATCCGACCCGTCCTGAGGAGGCTTTCCCCGTGACTCCCAGCCCCCCGTCCCCCCACGGTTCCGACCCCGGGAACCCGAAGGACCCGAAGAAGACCCCGGCCCCGAAGGCCGCGGTCGAGAAGACGGTGGCCGAGAAGACGGTGGCCGAGAAAGCGGCGGCCAGGAAAGCGGGGGGCAAGAGGACGGCGGCTGCCGCCGTGAAGGCCTCCGGGCGGAAGGCCGCCCCTCAGGAGGCCGCCGGGGGGAAGGCCGCCGCCGAGGAGACCCCGGCACAGAGGACCGTCGCCGAGAAAGCCGCGGCGAAGAAGGCCGTCACCAAGAAAGCCGTGGCCAAGAAGGCCGTCGCGGCGAAGGCGGTCACGAAGAAGACCGTGGCGAAGAAGACCGCGACGAAGAAGACCGTGGCCGAGGCGGTCGCGGCGGAGACGGCCGGGACGGAGACGGCCGTCCCGAAGAAAGCCGCCTCGAAGAAAACCGTCGCGGAGAAGGCCGCCCCGGCGAAGCGCGCCGCGAAGAAGGGTGTCGCGAAGAAGGCTCCCGCCTCCGCGAAGGAGCGCGCGTCCCGGCCCCCCGTCCCGCCCTCGGCCGGGCCCGTGCAGGCAGGGCCCGTGCAAGCGGGGACCGCACAGGCAGGGCCCATGGAGGTCGCCCTCTCCCCCGCGCTGGACGGCGGCGACCGCGAGCGGCTGCTGCACGGCACCCATCACGATCCGCACGCCGTGCTCGGCGCGCACCCGGCGCCCGGCGGGATCGTCTTCCGGGCCTTCCGCCCCTACGCCCTGTCGGTCGCCGTCGTCATGGGCGAGCTGCGGGCCGAGCTGCACGACGACGGCGACGGCTTCTTCTCCGGCCTGCTCCCCCTGCGGGAGGTCCCGGCCTACCGTCTGGTCATCGCGTACGAGGGGACGGTCCAGGAGACCGAGGACCCGTACCGCTTCCTGCCCACGCTCGGCGACCTGGACCTGCATCTGATCGGGGAGGGCCGGCACGAGGAACTGTGGACGGTGCTCGGCGCGCACCCGATGACCCACGAGGGAGTGCCCGGTACCCGCTTCTCCGTGTGGGCGCCCAACGCGCGCGCGGTGCGGCTCGCGGGCACCTTCAACTTCTGGGACGGCATCGGGTATCCGATGCGGTCGCTCGGTTCCTCCGGGGTCTGGGAGCTGTTCGTGCCCGCGATCGGCGAGGGTGAACTGTACAAGTTCGACATCACCCGGCCCGACGGCTCCCGCACCCAGCGCGCCGACCCGATGGCCCGCCGCACGGAGACACCGCCGGCCACCTCGTCGGTGGTGGAGGCCTCGCACTACGAGTGGGGCGACGCGGAGTGGCTGGCGAGCCGGGGGGACCGCCCGGCCCACGAGGCACCGTTGTCGATCTACGAGGTCCATCTGCCGTCCTGGCGACCCGGGCTGACCTACCGTCAGCTCGCCGAGCAGCTCCCCGGGTACGTCAGGGAGCTGGGCTTCACGCACGTCGAGCTGATGCCGGTCGCCGAGCACCCCTTCGGCGGCTCGTGGGGCTACCAGGTCACCGGCTTCTACGCGCCCACGGCCCGGCTCGGCACACCCGACGACTTCCGCTTCCTCGTGGACGCCCTGCACCGGGCGGGCATCGGCGTCATCATGGACTGGGTGCCGGCGCACTTCCCGCGCGACGAATGGGCGCTGGCGGAGTTCGACGGGCGGCCCCTCTACGAGCACGAGGACCCGCTGCGGGCCGCGCATCCCGACTGGGGGACGCTGGAGTTCGACTACGGGCGGCGCGAGGTGCGCAACTTCCTCGTGGCCAACGCCGTGTACTGGTGCGAGGAGTTCCACATCGACGGGCTGCGGGTGGACGCCGTCGCCTCCATGCTCTACCTCGACTACTCGCGCGAGCCGGGCCAGTGGACGCCGAACGAGCACGGCGGCCGGGAGAACCTCGACGCGGTGGCCTTCCTCCAGGAGATGAACGCCACCGTGTACCGGCGCGTCCCCGGTGTCGTGACCATCGCGGAGGAGTCCACGGCCTGGGACGGCGTGACGCGCGCGACGCATCACCGGGGGCCGAGCGGCTTCGGCGGACTCGGCTTCGGGCTGAAGTGGAACATGGGGTGGATGCACGACTCGCTCCAGTACATGAGCCACGAGCCCGTGTACCGCAAGTACCACCACGGCGAGCTGACCTTCTCGATGGTGTACGCCTACAGCGAGAACTACGTGCTGCCCATATCGCACGACGAGGTGGTGCACGGCAAGAAGTCGCTGGTGTCGAAGATGCCGGGCGACTGGTGGCAGCAACGCGCGAACCTGCGGGCCTATCTGGCGTACATGTGGGCCCACCCCGGCAAACAACTCCTCTTCATGGGACAGGAGTTCGCGCAGGGGGCCGAGTGGTCCGAGGCACGCGGGCCGGACTGGTGGCTGCTCGACCCCGCCTACGGGGCGGAGGCCGATCACCGGGGCGTGCGGGAGCTGGTCGGTGACCTGAACTCCGTGTACCGGTCGACGCCCGCGCTGTGGGAGCGCGACACCGTCGCCGACGGCTTCGAGTGGGTGGTGGGGGACGCCGCCGACGACAACGTCCTCGCGTTCCTGCGCCGCGACGCCGACGGCACGCCGCTGCTGGCGGTGTCGCACTTCTCGCCCGTCGTCCGCCAGGACTACCGGCTGGGGGTGCCGGACGACATACCCGCCTGGTTCGAGGTGCTCAACACGGACGCCGGGCGGTACGGGGGCAGTGACGTGTTCCACGCCGACCCGGTGAAGCCGGAACCCCAGCCGTGGCACGGCCGTCCGGCGTCCGTCCGGCTGACGTTGCCCCCGCTGTCGACGGTGTGGCTGCGCCCGGCGTAGCGGTTGCCCGCCCTCGGGCGCCGGACTGAGCGATACGGCCCACCGGGCCGGCCCCCGGGGATCCGAGGTGGAGCCCCCGGGGGCGCAGGACTACCCGAGGGACTCCGCCAAGGGCGCCGGCAGCGTCCCCGTGTGCAGGACGCCCAGGCGCTGGGTGGCCCGGGTCAGGGCGACGTACAGGTCGCTCGTGCCGTAGCGGGACGGTTCCACCACCAGGACCGAGTCGAATTCCAGGCCCTTCGACTGGCGGGGGTCCAGCAGGACGACCTTGCGGGTGAGGTCCGGCTCCGCGTCCGCGGTGACTCCGTCGAGGCGGGCCGCCAGCCGGCGGTGCAGGTCACGAGGGGCGATCACCGCGAGCCGGCCCTCCGCGGGGGTCAGCTCCGCCACCGCGTCGGCGACCGCGCCGGGCAGGTCGTCGACGGCCCGCGCCCAGGGCCGTACGCCGGTGGACCGTACCGAGCTCGGCGGCACGAAGTCCGGCTGCTCCGCGCGGACGACGGCCGCCGCGACGTCCATGATCTCGGCGGGGGTGCGGTAGTTGACGCCCAGCCGGGTGTGCTCCCAGCGGTCGCCGACATACGGTTCGAGGATGTCCGACCAGGAGCCGACGCCCGCCGCCTCCGCGGTCTGCGCCGGGTCGCCGACCAGGGTCATGGAACGGGTCGGGACACGCCGCATCAGCAGCCGCCACGCCATCGGCGACAGCTCCTGCGCCTCGTCGACGATGATGTGCCCGAACGCCCAGGTCCGGTCGGCCGCCGCCCGCTCGGCGGCGCTGCGGTGGTCGTCCTCCTCGTGGCGTTCGGCGAAGCGTTCGGCGTCGATGATGTCGTGGGCCGACAGGACCTCGCCGGCGTCGGGGTCGTCGTCCTCCTTGTCCTCGAACTCGTACGTGCGGGAGGCGTAGGAGACGTCGAGCACGCCCTGCGCGTAGGCGACCTGTCGTTCCCGCTCGCGCTCGGCGTGCTCCCGCGCCGAGCGGTCGTCCTCGCCGAGGAGTTCGGCGGCCTCGTCGAGCAGCGGCACGTCGGCGACCGTCCAGGCCCGGGTGACCGGGCGGCGGACGGCGGCGGCGTCCTCGTCGGAGACGTAGCCCTCGGGGGCGGCCAGGAAGTCGGCGACCACCCGCCGCGGGGAGAGCACCGGCCACAGCTGGTCCACGGCCGACCACACTTCGGGGTTCTCGGCCAGCTCGTCGCGGATCTGGGTGATGTCGCTGGGGTCGAGGAGGCTGGAGCCGTCGTAGGGGTCGGTGCCGACGCGTTCGGCGTACAGCTCGGTGAGGGTGTTGAGGATGTGGCCCTCGAAGTGCTCGCGGGCGGCGTTGTGCGGCAGCCTGGCGGCGCGGGTGCGCTCGCGGGCGACCCCCACCAGGCCCTCGTCGAGCATGAGCACCTCCCGGTCGTGCTCGATCGCGATGACCGGGTCGGGCAGCGCCTGCCGGTCGCGTACGACGGCGGCGAGGACCTCGGCCATGTCCGCGCGGCCCTTCACGGCGGCCGCCTCCGGGGTGTCGGCGGCCGTCGCCCGCACGCCCGGGTACAGCTCGCCGACCGTCGCCAGGAGCACGCCGGTCTCGCCGAGGGCGGGCAGCACCTCGCCGATGTAGCCGAGGAAGGCGGGGTTGGGGCCGACGATCAGCACGGCCCGCTTGGCGAGCAGTTCGCGGTGCTCGTAGAGGAGGTAGGCGGCGCGGTGCAGGGCGACGGCCGTCTTGCCGGTGCCGGGGCCGCCCTCGACGACCAGCACCCCGCGGTGGGGGGCGCGGATGATCTCGTCCTGCTCGGCCTGGATGGTCTGCACGATGTCGTGCATGCGGCCGGTCCGGGCGGAGTCGAGGGCGGCGAGCAGGACGGCGTCGCCGGCGGGGTCCTCGTGGCCGGTGCGGGTGGCGTCACCGAGGTCGAGGAACTCGTCGTGCAGGGCGGTGACCCGGCGGCCGTCGGTGGTGATGTGCCGGCGGCGGCGCAGGCCCATCGGGGTGTGACCGGTGGCCAGGTAGAAGGGGCGGGCGACGTCGGCCCGCCAGTCCACGAGGACGGGGGTGCGCTCGGGGTCGTCCCGGCGCAGGCCGATCCGGCCGATGTGGTGGCTGGTGCCGGAGGACAGGTCGATCCGGCCGAAGCAGAGCGAGCCGTCCACTGCGTTCAGGGCGGCGAGCAGTCCGGAGCGTTCGGCGACGAGGACGTCCCGCTCCAGGCGGGCCTGCCTGGAGGTGTTGCCCTGGGCGAGGGCGTCGGTGACGGCGGTCTCGGTGACACCGCGCAGTGCGTCGACGCGCGCGTACAGCCCGTCGATGAATTCCTGTTCGCCGCGCATTTCACCGTCGGTGAATTCGGCGTTCACGTCGGTGCTCACGTCGGTGTTCTTATTCCTGCCCATATCGATGCCCGTGCCGATGCCGTGATGAGTGCTTGCGCCGGTGTTTGACAAATCCGCTCCCGCCCCGATATACTGTTGCTATCGAACTTCTCCGCGATTCGATATCTCGAAGTCGCGAATCATCGAATATACGCCGAGAAAACCCCCGGACGCAATTGTCCGGGGGTTTTCTCGTACAGGTCCGCGAAAAGCGGGGCGGGACGGGGATCAGAGGACGTCCGACAGCTCCTCCAGCAGCCGCCGCTTCGGCCGGGCCCCCACCATCGCCTTCACCGGCTCGCCGGCCCGGAACACCATGAAGGTCGGCATCGACAGCACCTTGTAGTGGTTCGTCGTCCCAGGACTGCGGTCCACGTTCAGCTGCACCACCTTCAGCCGCTCGCCCTCCTCCGCGGCGAGCGCCCCGAGCACCGGCGCCATCTGGCGGCACGGCGGGCACCAGTCGGCGGTGAACTCCACCAGCACCGGCAGATCCGCCGCGAGCACCTCCGACGCGAAGTCCGCGTCGGTCACCTCGTCCACTCCGGCCACCTTGGTCACGGCTGTCGCCCTCCCAGTTCGCACACGGGCTCCGGACCCCCCGGAACCAGCGCCTCGGCGGCAAGCTCGTCACGTGCCCGCTCGGCCCGCGTGAGCTGCCCGGCGACCTTCTCGCGGACCGCCGTCAGCTCCCCGATGAGCGCGTCCAGCTCGTCCAGCTTGCGCCGGTACACCGCGAGCGAGGCGGGACACGAGTCGCCCTCCGGGTGTCCGGCCCGCAGGCACTCCACGAAGGGCCGGGTCTCCTCCAGCTCGAACCCGAAGTCCCGCAACGTCCTGATCTGCCGCAACGCCCGCAGGTCACGCTCGTCGTAGGCCCGGTGCCCCAGCTCGTCGCGCCGCGCGGGCAGCAACCCCCGCGACTCGTAGTACCGCAGCGTCCGCGTCGTGGTTCCGGCCCGTGCGGCCAGCTCGCCGATTCGCATGTCCACGAACGTACGGCTTGACCCCGACGTCAAGGCAAGAGGCACCGGCCGAACGCCGCCCCGGCCCCGGGGGCGCCCCTCACGCCGCCCGCGTCGGGCGGGCCTCCGCGAGGTTCAGCGCACCCGGCCGACCGCCCGCTCCCCGCCCTTCGCCTTCGCCGTCTGCTCTGTCTTCTCGGTCTGCTCGGTCTGCTCCGTCTGCTTTGATCCGGTCGGCAGCGACGTGCCCTTGCCCGGCAGCAGCACCGCCACCAGGACGGTGCCGACGCCGAGGACCACCGCGCCGACCAGGCTGGTGTGGGCCACCGCGTCCGCGAAGGAGGAGCCGACCGAGTCGGCCATCCGCCGGGAGGCCTCGGTGAGTTCGGCGGCCTGCGCCTTGAGCTGCGCGGCCTGCTGCGGGTCGCTGGACCGTGCCGCCTGCGCAGCGAGCTGCTGCGCCCGGTCGGCGACGCCCTGCGCGACGGCGTACCCGGCGCCGACTGAGTCCTGGGCGGTGGCGAGGGTGCCGGCCGGGAGGCCGCTGCCGGACGCCGCGTCCCCGAGGCGGTCGGAGTACGACGTGCCCAGCAGCGAACCGAGGATCGCGATGCCGAGGGAGCCGCCCAGCTCCAGCGAGGTGTCGTTCACCGCGCCGCCGACGCCCAGTTCGGACTCGGGGAACGCCCCCATGATGGCGTCCGTGCAGGGCGACAGGGCGAGCCCGATCGCCACGCCGAGGACGACGAGGGGCGCCACGAAGTCGCCGTACGACGACGCGGCGTCGATCCGGGTGAGGAGGGCGAGGGCGGCCGTGCCGGCGACCATGCCCGCGGTGACCGTCCACTTCATGCCGACGCGCGGGGTGAGGTAGGCCGTCAGGGCCGAGCCGACGAAGACCGCGCCGGCCAGGGGCAGCATGCGCAGGCCGGTGTCGAGGGCGTCGTGGCCGAGGACGAACTGAAGGTGCTGGGTGAGGTAGTAGAAGGCGCCGAAGACGGCCAGGAAGAACAGGGCCACGGCGAGGTTGGACCCGGCGAAGCGGCGGTCGGAGAAGCGGCGCACGTCCAGCACCGGGTGCGGGTGGCGCAGTTCCCACAGGACGAAGGCGAGCAGGGCCACGGCGGCGACGGCGGCCGCGCCGACCGCCTTGGGGCCCCAGCCGAAGTGCGGCCCCTCGATGATCATGTAGACGAGCGCGCCGATCCAGACCACCGACAGCAGTCCGCCGACGTAGTCGATGCGGTTGTGGTGCCCGGCCTTCGACGGCGGCACGAGGACGAGCGCGCCGACGATCGCCGCGACGGCGACGGGCACGTTGATGAGGAACGTCGACGACCAGCCGTGGTTCTCCAGCAGCGCGCCGGCGACGAGCGGTCCGGCCGCGATGGCGAGGCCCGCGGTCGCCGTCCACAGGGTGATCGCCTTGGCGCGTTCGGCGCGCGGGAAGGTCGCGGCGAGCAGCGACAGCGTCGCGGGCATGATGAGCGCCGCGCCCACGCCCATCACGGCGCGGCCCGCGATCACGGCCCCGGCGCTGTCGGCGAGGTAGCCGGAGACCGCGCCGCCGGCGAACACCACGAGCCCGAGCAGGAGCGCTCCGCGCCGGCTGTACTTGTCGCCGATCGCGCCGAGCAGCAGCATCAGCGCCGCGTACGGCACCGTGTAGCCGTCGATGACCCACTGGAGGTCGGCGCTGGTCAGGCCCAGGTCGTCGGTCATGGCGGGCGCGGCGACCGTGAGGGCGGTGTTCGCCATCACGATGATCAGCAGGCTCAGGCAGAGGACGAGGAGCGCCCACCAGCGTCGGCGGTAGGGGCCCTCCATCCGTTCGACCGGTTCGTTCATGACGAGTCGCATGGGCAGGGGTCGCCTTCCTCGGGACGTACCCGACGGCGTACAGGACTCTGGTCGCACGACGCCGGGGCAATTGCACAACAGTGTGCAATGTATGTCTGCTGCACAGTCGTGTGCAAATCGAGGGAGCGGAACGCGCCACGACGGAAGGCAGGCACAATGGCCGCCATGACCACGGGCAACAGCAGTCGCGCGGAGGCAAACCGACGCCGCATCCTCGATGTGGCCCTCGCCGAGCTGTTGCGCGACCCGGACGCGTCCATGAACCACATCGCCCGCGCCGCCGGTGTCGTACGGCGCACGGTGTACGGGCACTTCCCCAGCCGCGAGGCGCTGATCAGCACGCTGGTCGACGAGGCGGTGGCGGTGCTGGCCGCCGCCCACGAGGGGGCGGGCGAGGGCGACGGGGACCCGGCGGAGGAGCTGGCCCGTTCCGTGCTGGCCGTGTGGCGGATCGCCGACCGCTACCGCCTGCTGGTCGCGCTGGCCCAGCGCACGGTCACCATGCAGGGCATCCGGGAGCGGCTCACCCCGGTGCGCCAGGACACGATCCGGCTGCTCCGGCGCGGCCTGGACGAGGGGACGTTCGCCTCACCGCTGCCGGCGCCGGCGCTGGCGTACGTGCACGAACAGATCGTGTTCGCGCTGATGGAGGCCGTGAACGACGGGCTGCTGAGCACGCGTGAGGCGGGCCGCTCGGCCGCCGTCACCGCGCTGACCGCGGCCGGCGTGCCCGCCACCCTGGCCACCGCCCTCGTGGCGAAGGTGAGCGAGTCCGGTGGGTCCGGCGAGCCCGAGGAGTCGGGCGAGCCGGGCGGGGCGGCAGAGGCAGGCGAGCCGGCCGGGGCGGCAGAGGCAGGCGAGTCCGGCTGACGGGCGCGCCGCCGGGCGGGAAACGCCGCGGGCCCCCGGTGCGCGAAACACCGGAGGCCTGCGGGGCGGAAACGGAGAACCGGGCGGCCGAGCTACGGGGGAGTACTCGGCCGCCCGGCGTTGGGGGGGGGCGGACACCGCCGGGTGGAACGGCCACCGGCGGCCACCGCCGGGTACCGCCGGGTGGAACGGCCACCGGGGCGGGTACCGGGTGCCCGGCCCGGGTTCAGGCCGGGCCGGGCACCCGGGGTAGAGGGGGTCTCCCGCCGTGGGCGTCAGGCCTTGGCGAGTTCCTTCTCGCCCTCCTCGCGCTGCTCGGGCACGTCCACCGCCGGGGCGTCCTGACCGCCGTGGGCGTCGTCGAGCAGGGTCTTCTCGTCGAAGGGCAGCTCGCCCGCGAGCACCCGGCCCACGCGCTCCTTGTCGATCTCCTTGGTCCAGGTGCCGATCAGGACCGTGGCGACGGCGTTGCCCGCGAAGTTCGTCAGGGCGCGGGCCTCGCTCATGAAGCGGTCGATGCCGACGATGAGGCCGATGCCGTCCACCAGGGCGGGCTTGTGCGACTGGAGACCGCCGGCCAGGGTCGCGAGACCGGCGCCGGTGACACCGGCCGCGCCCTTGGAGGCGATCAGCAGGAACAGCAGCAGCGGGATCTGCTCGCCGACCGACATCGGCGTCCCCATGGCGTCGGCGATGTAGAGGGAGGCCATGGTCATGTAGATCATGGTGCCGTCGAGGTTGAAGGAGTAGCCGGTCGGGACGGTGATGCCGACGACGGGCTTGCTGACGCCCAGGTGCTCCATCTTCGCGATGAGGCGCGGCAGCGCGGACTCGGAGGAGGACGTGGACAGGATCAGCAGGAACTCGCGGAGGAGGTACTTGAAGAACACGAAGATGTTCAGCCCCGAGACGACCCGCAGCAGCGCGCCGAGCACGATGAAGACGAACAGGAAGCAGGTGACGTAGAAGCCGAGCATCAGGACGGCGAGGCTCTTGAGGGCGTCGACGCCGGCCGAGCCGGTGACCGCGGCGATGGCGCCGAAGGCACCGATCGGGGCGGCCCACATCACCATCGCGAGGATGCGGAAGACCAGGCGCTGGATGTGCTCGACACCGCGCAGGACCGGCTGTCCGGCCGGGCCCATGGCCTGGAGGGCGAAGCCCGCGAGCAGCGCGACGAGCAGCGTCTGGAGCACCTCGCCGCCGGTGAAGGCGGAGACGATCGTGGTCGGGATGATGCCGAGCAGGAACTCGGTGGTGTCCTTGGCCTCCGCCGACACCTGCGCCTGACCGGTCTCCTTGACCGCGTCGGTGAGGGCGAGGCCGGTGCCCGGCTCCAGGATGTTGCCGACGACGAGGCCGATGCCGAGGGCGACCAGCGACATGACCGTGAAGTAGCCCAGGGCGATGCCGCCGACGGCGCCGACCTTGGCGGCCTTGCGGACCGATCCGATGCCGAGCACGATCGTGCAGAAGATGATCGGCGAGATCATCATCTTGATCAGGTTCACGAAGCCGGTACCGATGGGCTTCAGTTCGACGGCGAAGTCGGGAGCGATCAGGCCCACGGCGATGCCGATGGCGACCGCGACGATCACCGCGATGTACAGGTAGTGCGTGCGGTCCCGCTTGGCGGCGGGTACGGCGGATGCCGTATCGGGGGTGCTGGCGGCCACGGCTGCCCTCCTTGACGTCTTCGTCGGCATCACCGGCGTGCGGCTCACGTCCGGGGGTTCGGGGGATGCCGTGACTATCCCCCCGCCCTGTGAGGGCGGTCACCCTTCCGTTCATTTAGTTCACGCCCGACGCGGGAGGCACACTGACGGCATGCGCATCCCCGTCCCGCGACCCCGCAGCCTGGCCGGCCAGCTGTTCGCCATGCAGGCCGTCCTGATAGCGGTGGTCGTCGCGGGTTACGCGCTGTTCACCTACCTCAGCGACCGCAGCCAGGCCGAGGAGGCCGCGAGCCGGCAGGCCTCGGCGGTGGCCCGCTCGGTCGCCGACTCCCCCTCGGTGCGGGAGGCGATCGGCACCGCGGACCCGACCGCGCGGCTCCAGCCGTACGCGCTGCGGATCATGCACGACACCGAGGTCGACTTCGTCACGATCATGAATCCGGCGGGGATCCGCTGGACCCACCCGGACGAGAAACAGATCGGCCTGCACTTCCGGGGCAACACCGCGCGGGCCCTGAGGGGCGAGACCTTCACCGAGACCTACACCGGCACCCTGGGCCCGTCCGTCCGCGCGGTCGCCCCCGTAGAGGGGGACGACGGCCGGGTCGTCGGCCTGGTCAGCGCGGGCATCAAGGTCGAGGCGATCACCAAGCGGGTGCAGGACCAGGTGACGGCGCTGTTCGGCGTCGCGACGGGCGCGCTCGCGCTGGGCGCGGTCGGCACCTACGTCGTCAACGCCCGGCTGCGCCGCCACACGCACGGCATGAACGCGGCCGAGCTGAGCCGGATGCACGACTACCACCAGGCGGCACTGCACGCCGTGCGCGAGGGGCTGCTGATGCTGGACGGCCAGTACCGGGTGGCGCTGATCAACGACGGCGGCCGTGAACTGCTGGGCGTCTCGGAGGAGGTGGTGGGCCGGTCCGTCGCCGACCTCGGTCTGCCCGCCCCGCTGACGGGCGCCCTGCTGTCCTCCGAACCGCGCGTGGACGAGGTGCACCTGACGGCGGACCGGGTGGTGGCGGTGAACACCTCGCCGGTGTCCGGCGGGGAGCGTCGGGGCACCGTGGTCACCCTCCGCGATGTCACCGAACTCCAGTCCCTGATGGGCGAGTTGGACTCGGAACGCGGCTTCACGCAGGCCCTGCGCTCACAGGCCCACGAGGCGGCGAACCGCCTGCACACCGTCGTCTCGCTCATCGAACTGGGCCGCGCCGAGGAGGCCGTGGACTTCGCGACCGCCGAACTGGAGCTGGCCCAGGCGCTGACCGACCAGGTGGTGGCCGCGGTGAGCGAGCCGGTGCTGGCGGCGCTGCTGCTGGGCAAGACGGCACAGGCGAACGAGCGGGGCGTGGAGCTGGTGGTGTCACGGGGCAGCGGGCTCGACGACGGGCTGCTCCCGAAGTCGCTGCCCGCCCGTGACCTGGTCACCATCCTCGGCAACCTCATCGACAACGCCGTGGACGCGGCGCAGGGCAGCGTGCGGGCGCGGGTCACGGTGACCGCGTGCACCGGGCACCGGGCGGAGGGCGGCGGCGAACTGGTGCTGCGGGTGGCGGACACCGGCGCCGGGGTGGATCCGGCACTCGCCGAGCAGGTCTTCGAACGGGGCTTCTCCACGAAGCCGTCCGGCCCCGGCGGCCGCGGCCTCGGTCTGGCCCTCGTCCGGCAGGCCGTGCACCGCCACGACGGGACACTGTCGGTGGCGGAGGCCGAGGGCGGCGGAGCGGAGTTCGTGGTACGGCTGCCCCTGCGCACGGCGGTCGCCGCCGTGCCGGTGTCGGGAGGCGGGGAATGACAGGAGTTCCGGGCGGGTCGGGCGACGGGCCGATCCGGGTCCTGGTGGTCGAGGACGACCCCGTGGCGGCCGACGCGCACGTCCTGTACGTCGGCCGGGTGCCGGGGTTCACGGCGGTGGGCAAGGCGCACACCGGCGCGGAGGCGCGGCGGCTGCTGGACCGTACGCCGGTGGACCTGCTGCTGCTCGACCTGCACCTGCCGGACGGGCACGGGCTCCAGCTCGCCCGCTCGCTGCGGGCGGCGGGGTATCACGCGGACGTGATAGCGGTCACCTCGGCGCGCGACCTGACGGTGGTGCGGGAGGGCGTGTCGCTGGGCGTCGTCCAGTACGTGCTGAAACCGTTCACCTTCGCCACCCTGCGGGACCGCCTCGTGCGGTACGCGGAGTTCCGCGGGGCGGCCGGCGAGGCGAGCGGCCAGGACGAGGTCGACCGCGCCCTGGCCACCCTGCGCGCACCGGGCCCCGTCGCGCTGCCCAAGGGGCTGAGCGGCCCGACCCTGGAACGGGTGACGGGGGCCGTGCGGGAGGCGGCGCAGGGACTGACCGCCGCGGGCGTGGCCGAGGCGGTGGGGATTTCCCGCATCACCGCCCGCCGCTATCTGGAACACCTGGTGGAGGCGGGGAGGGCGGAACGCAAGCCGCTGTACGGGCAGGTGGGCCGGCCCGAGCTGGTGTACCGGTGGGTGCCGGCCGGCCGCTGAGCCGCCCCGAGCACCGGAAGCAGGTCCGCCGGCTTCCCGGCACGGCCGGGGGCAGGAGGCCGGCGGGCCCGGGGAACAGGAGGCCGGCGGGGCCGCCGACCGGCGGGCCCGGGACCCGTGGGACGGCCGGGCCAGGGCTGTGACCGGAAAGGTCCGCCGGCCCGCGACGCCCGGCCCGGCACGGTACTAGAAGACGGACTCCGCCTCGTCCATGCGGTTCTTCGGCACCGTCTTCAGCTCGGTCACCGCGTCCGCGAGCGGCACCATCCGCACGTCGGTGCCGCGCAGCGCGGTCATCATGCCGAACTCGCCCCGGTGCGCGGCCTCCACCGCGTGCCAGCCGAAGCGGGTGGCGAGGACACGGTCGTACGCCGTCGGCACACCGCCGCGCTGGACGTGGCCGAGGATGACCGGGCGGGCCTCCTTGCCGAGCCGCCTCTCCAGCTCGTACGCCAGCGCCGTACCGATGCCCTGGAAGCGCTCGTGGCCGAACTGGTCGATCGCGCCCTTGCTGTAGTCCATCGTGCCCTCGGCGGGGTGGGCGCCCTCGGCCACGCAGATCACCGCGAACTTCTTGCCGCGCGCGAACCGCTCCTCGACCATCTTCACGAGGTCGGCCGGGTCGAAGGGGCGCTCGGGCAGGCAGATGCCGTGGGCACCGGCCGCCATGCCGGACTCCAGGGCGATCCAGCCCGCGTGCCGGCCCATGACCTCGACGACCATCACGCGCTGGTGGGACTCCGCCGTCGTCTTGAGGCGGTCCATGGCCTCCGTGGCGACGCCGACGGCCGTGTCGAAGCCGAAGGTGCGGTCCGTGGAGGAGATGTCGTTGTCGATGGTCTTCGGGACGCCGACGACCGGCAGACCCGCGTCGGACAGCATGCGGGCCGCCGTCAACGTGCCCTCGCCGCCGATCGGGATGAGCGCGTCGATGCCGAACTCGTGGATCATGTCCGAGGCGTTGTCGCAGGCCTCGCGCAGACGGTCGCGCTCCAGCCGTGAGGAGCCGAGTATCGTGCCGCCGCGGGCGAGGATGCCGCTCACGGCGTTCAGGTCGAGGGGCCGGTAGTGGCCGTCGAGGAGACCCGCGTATCCGTCCTCGAAGCCGATGACCTCGTCGCCGTAGTTGTCGACCGCGCGGTGCACGACCGATCGGATCACGGCGTTCAGGCCGGGGCAGTCGCCGCCTGCGGTGAGGACTCCGATGCGCATCCTGCTCTGTCTCCTGCTCGCTGTGGGTGCCGGTGAGCCAGTGCCGATTGTTCCATGCCCCCGAGGAGACTGTCTCCTGACGGGCGCCTTAACCGCGGGCGGAGGTACTGTCAAGAGGGTTCTGCTCACCTCGGTGGGCGATTTTTATGAGCCGGGCGGACACCGGGCGGAAGCCGGGTGCCCGACCGCCGAACAGCCCCGCAGAAGGAACGGAGAGCACGCGTGACGCGCAGCGTGTACGTGACCGGGATCGACCGCGGCGACGGCCGCCAGGTCGTGGAGCTGGGAGTCATGGAGCTCCTGACCCGTCAGGTCGACCGGGTGGGCGTCTTCCGCCCCCTGGTCCACGACGGGCCGGACCGCCTGTTCGAGCTGCTGCGGGCCCGCTACCGGCTGTCGCAGGACCCGGGGACCGTGTACGGCATGGACTACCACGAGGCGTCCGCCCTCCAGGCCGAGCGGGGCGTCGACGAGCTGGTGTCCACGCTCGTGGACCGCTTCCACCACGTCGCCCGGGACTACGACGTCGTCCTGGTCCTCGGCACCGACTACGCCGACACGCAGTTCCCGGACGAGCTGTCCCTGAACGCGCGCCTGGCCAACGAGTTCGGCGCCTCCGTGATCCCCGTCGTCGGCGGCCGCGGGCAGACCGCGGAGTCGGTGCTCGCCGAGACCCGCAACGCCTACCGCGCCTATGACGCCCTGGGCTGCGACGTCCTCGCCATGGTCGCCAACCGGGTCGCCCGCGAGGACCGCGAGGAGATCGCCGGAAAGCTCACCTCCCGGCTGCCGGTGCCCTGTTACGTGCTGCCCGACGAGCCCGCCCTGTCGGCGCCGACGGTCGCCCAGGTCAGCACCGCCCTGGGCGCGAAGGTGCTGCTCGGTGACGACTCGGGGCTGGCCCGCGACGCCCTCGGCTTCGTCTTCGGTGGCGCCATGCTGCCGAACTTCCTGCACGCGCTGACGCCCGGCTGCCTGGTCGTCACCCCCGGCGACCGGGCCGACCTGGTCGTCGGCTCGCTCGCCGCGCACAGCGCCGGCACCCCGCCGATAGCGGGCGTACTGCTCACCCTGGGCGAGGTGCCGAGCCAGGAGGTCCTCACGCTCGCCGCCCGCCTGGCCCCCGGCACGCCCGTGCTGTCGGTGGCCGGCAACAGCTTCCCCACGGCCGAGCAGTTGTTCTCCCTGGAGGGCAAGCTCAACGCGGCCACCCCGCGCAAGGCGGAGACCGCGCTCGGCCTCTTCGAGCGGCACGTCGACACCGCCGACCTGCTGAACCGCGTCTCCGCACCGAGCAGCGACCGCGTCACGCCGATGATGTTCGAGCACAAGCTGCTGGAGCAGGCCCGTTCCGACCGCCGCCGGGTCGTCCTGCCGGAGGGCACCGAGGAGCGGGTGCTGCACGCGGCCGAAGTCCTGCTGCGCCGCGGGGTGTGCGACCTGACCCTCCTCGGCCCGGTCGACCAGATCCGCAAGAAGGCCGCCGACCTCGGCATCGACCTGGGCGGCTGCCAGTTGATCGACCCGGCCACCAGCGAACTGCGCGACTCCTTCGCCGAGAAGTACGCGGGCCTGCGCGCCCACAAGGGCGTCACGGTGGAACTGGCGTACGACGTCGTCTCCGACGTGAACTACTTCGGCACGCTGATGGTCCAGGAGGGTCTCGCCGACGGCATGGTGTCGGGCTCCGTGCACTCCACGGCCGCGACGATCCGGCCCGCCTTCGAGATCATCAAGACAAGCGGGGCCGCGCGAAGCGCGTCGGACAGGGCGGTGGTGGGAGACGGGAGGGCCAAGCCGGACGCCGGCATCGTCTCGTCCGTGTTCTTCATGTGCCTCGCCGACAAGGTCCTCGTCTACGGCGACTGCGCGGTGAACCCCGACCCGGACGCCGAGCAGCTCGCCGACATCGCCGTCCAGGCGGCCGCGACCGCCGCACAGTTCGGCGTGGAACCGCGGATCGCCATGCTGTCGTACTCCACGGGCACCTCCGGCTCGGGCGCCGACGTCGACAAGGTGCGCGAGGCGACGGAGCTGGTACGGCGGCGGCGTCCCGACCTGAAGATCGAGGGGCCGATCCAGTACGACGCGGCCGTGGAGCCGACGGTCGCGGCGACCAAGCTGCCGGGCTCCGAGGTGGCGGGCCAGGCCAGCGTGCTGATCTTCCCCGACCTCAACACCGGCAACAACACCTACAAGGCCGTGCAGCGGTCGGCCGGCGCGATCGCGGTCGGCCCGGTGCTCCAGGGGTTGCGCAAGCCGGTCAACGACCTGTCCCGCGGCGCCCTCGTCCAGGACATCGTGAACACCGTCGCCATCACGGCGATCCAGGCCCAGTCCTCCGAGCAGAAGGTCTCCCAGCAGTGAGCGGCACCCGCGTCCTCGTCCTGAACTCCGGTTCCTCCTCGGTGAAGTACCAGCTGCTCGACATGAGCGACCGCAGCCGGCTGGCGCAGGGGCTCGTCGAACGCATCGGCGAGCAGACCTCGCGGCTGCGGCACACTCCGCTCGCGACGGGCGTGTCCCGCGAGCGGAGCGGACCCGTCGCCGACCACGACGCGGCCCTCAAGGCCGTCGCCGAGGAACTGGCCAAGGACGGACTGGGCCTGGACTCCCCGGAGTTGGCGGCGATCGGGCACCGGGTGGTGCACGGCGGCAAGCACTTCACCGAGCCGACCGTGATCGACGAGAGGGTGCTCGCGGAGATCGAGCGGCTGATCCCGGTGGCGCCGCTGCACAACCCGGCCAACCTGACCGGGATCCGCACGGCGCGGGCGCTGCGCCCGGACCTCCCGCAGGTCGCCGTCTTCGACACCGCCTTCCACACCACGATGCCGGAGTCGGCGGCGCGCTACGCGATCGACGTGCGGACCGCCGACGAACACCGCATCCGCCGCTACGGCTTCCACGGCACCTCGCACGCGTACGTCTCCCGCGCCACCGCGGAGCTGCTGGGCAAGACCCCGGAGGAGGTGAACGTCATCGTGCTGCACCTCGGCAACGGCGCGTCCGCCTCCGCCGTGCGGGGCGGGAAGTGCGTCGACACCTCGATGGGCCTCACCCCGCTCGAGGGCCTCGTCATGGGCACCCGCTCCGGAGACGCCGATCCGGCCGTCATCTTCCATTTGGCACGTGTTGGCGGAATGTCCATCGACGAAATCGACACTCTCCTCAACAAGAAGAGCGGCCTGATCGGCCTGTGCGGCGACAACGACATGCGGGAGATCGGGCGGCGGATCGACGAGGGCGACGAACAGGCGAAGCTCGCCTTCGACATCTACATTCACCGTCTGAAGAAGTACATCGGCGCCTATTACGCCGTGCTGGGCCGGGTGGACGCGGTGGCGTTCACCGCCGGGGTCGGCGAGAACGCGGCGCGGGTGCGCGCGGCCGCGGTCGCGGGCCTGGAGACCCTGGGACTGGCCGTGGACGACGAACTGAACGCCGTACGGAGTGACCGGTCGCGGCTGATCTCGCCCGCGGGCGCGCGGGTGAAGGTCGCCGTGGTGCCCACGGACGAGGAACTGGAGATCGCCACGCAGACCTACGCGCTGGTCGAGCGGAATCGATATGCGGCTCCGCGCGCGGCGACCGAGCAGGAAAGCAACTGAGCGCGTTCCCGCCCATTTGTATCTTCCACCAGACGGAATATTCCGCAGCGAAACAAACCGATAGGATCGCCCCATGCGCCGTTCGAAAATCGTCTGTACTCTCGGCCCCGCGGTCGACTCCCACGAAATGCTCGTGTCGCTGATCGAGGCCGGCATGAACGTGGCCCGCTTCAACTTCAGCCACGGCTCCCACGCCGAGCACCAGGGCCGGTACGACCGGGTCCGGGCCGCCGCCAAGGAGACCGGCCGGTCCATCGGTGTCCTCGCCGACCTCCAGGGCCCGAAGATCCGCCTCGAGACCTTCGCCGAGGGGCCGGTCGAGCTGGTGCGCGGTGACGAGTTCACCATCACCACCGACGACGTGCCCGGCGACAAGACGATCTGCGGCACCACCTACAAGGGGCTGCCCGGCGACGTCTCGCGCGGCGACCAGATCCTCATCAACGACGGCAACGTCGAGCTGAAGGTCCTCGACGTCGAGGGCCCGCGGGTGCGGACGATCGTCATCGAGGGCGGCGTCATCTCCGACCACAAGGGCATCAACCTGCCCGGCACGGCCGTCAACGTGCCCGCGCTGAGCGAGAAGGACATCGAGGACCTGCGGTTCGCGCTGCGCATGGGCGCCGACCTGGTCGCGCTGTCCTTCGTCCGCGACGCCAAGGACGTCCACGACGTGCACCGCGTCATGGACGAGGAGGGCCGCCGCGTCCCCGTCATCGCCAAGGTGGAGAAGCCCCAGGCGGTGGAGAACATGGAGGACGTCGTGATGGCGTTCGACGGCGTGATGGTCGCCCGTGGCGACCTGGCCGTCGAGTACCCGCTCGAGAAGGTCCCCATGGTGCAGAAGCGGCTCATCGAGCTGTGCCGCCGCAACGCCAAGCCGGTGATCGTGGCGACCCAGATGATGGAGTCGATGATCACCAACTCCCGTCCGACCCGCGCCGAGGCCTCCGACGTGGCCAACGCGATCCTGGACGGCGCGGACGCGGTCATGCTGTCCGCCGAGTCGAGCGTGGGCGCGTACCCGATCGAGACCGTGAAGACGATGTCGAAGATCGTCGCCGCGGCCGAGACGGAGCTGCTCGCCAAGGGCCTCCAGCCGCTCGTGCCGGGCAAGAAGCCGCGCACGCAGGGCGGTTCGATCGCGCGTGCCGCGTGCGAGATCGCCGACTTCCTCGGCGGCCGGGGCCTGGTGGCGTTCACCCAGTCCGGCGACACCGCCCGCCGTCTCTCGCGCTACCGCGCGACCCAGCCGATCATCGCCTTCACCACCGACGAGGGCACCCGCAACCAGCTGGCGCTCAGCTGGGGCGTCGAGTCGCACATCGTGCCGTTCGTGAACAGCACCGACGAGATGGTCGAGCTGGTGGACCAGGAGATCCTCAAGCTCAACCGCTTCAACCCGGGTGAGATCGTGGTCATCACCGCCGGCTCGCCCCCCGGCGTCCCCGGCACCACCAACATGGTCCGCGTCCACCACCTGGGCCAGGGCTCCCGCGACTGACCCCGGCCCTGACCCGGCCCGGCCCGCGGCCGGCCGCCGTACGGACGGCGCTGAGGGCGCCCCCTTCACCAGGGGGCGCCCTCAGGCCTTTGTGCGGCTCCCGGAAGGGACTGCGGGGGACGGCTACTCGGTGTTGTAGAGGTGCATCCCCGGTATGTGGAGGTCGCCGCCGAACTGGCCCGCCTGGACGACCTTCACCTTGGTGAAGTAGATCAGCGGGATGTTCAGCGGAGGCGGGTTCTCCGGGTCGAACGTCACCGGGATCAGACCGAACAGGTTCCCCGAGATGCTCTCGGTGTACATGACCGTGTCGCCGTTGCGGATGGTCGACGTCGTGCCCGGACCGGCCTGGACGTGGTAGGTCACGCCCGCCTGCTTGTCGCTGACCGTCTGGTGCAGGTCGCCGATGTCGGTGCCGTCGGAGATGACGTACTTCAGGACCTTCTTCCTGGTCCCGTTGGCCGTCTTCACCTCGACGATGCCCTGGTAGTCGGCGCCCTTGAGGAGCAGCGAGCTGGCGTTGAGATACCACGGGTCGTCCGGCAGCGGCGTCTTGTTGTCGATGCCGCTCTCGTCCTCGGTGGCGACCGGGCAGTCGTCCACGTCGGTCGTGGCGCTCTCGGACGGGCTCGGCGAGGCGGTGGCCCCGGCGGCGTCCGCGGCCGCTTCCTCCGCCTTCTCCCCGCTGTCCGTCACCGTGTCGCCCGCCTTGTCGGCGGTGTCCTTCACGGCGTCGGTGGTGTCCTTGCCCGAGTCCGCCGGTCCTGCGGGGTCGGCCGGTCCGGAGTCCGCCGATCCGGAACCGGAGCCGGTGTCCGTCGCCGTGTCGCCGGTGCCCGTCGAGGCGGACTCGGAGGCCGACGGGGTCGGGCTCGCGGTGGCCGTCCCGGTGGTGTCCTTGCCGTCGAACAGATCGGTGATCGTGTCGCCGATCGTCTCCAGCAGGTTCTTGTCGGTCTCGGACGGCGAGGGGCCGGCCGTCGGGGTGCCGGCGGAGGTCTCGGACTTCTGCGGCTCGGAAGCCTCGGACGAGGCCGCCGGGGCGGGCTCGGCCACGTCGCCGGAACCTGAATCCGGCGAAGTGGCGCCGCCCGAACCGTCCGTGCCGTCGGAGGAGTCCGAACTGCCGCCCGTCTCCTCGTCCTCGGAGCCGTCCTTCGCGTCGTCCTTCGCGTCGTCCGCGGACTCGCTCGCGCTCTCCGAGGCGGACGGCGAGGGCGACGCGGAGGCGCTCTGCGAGTCCTCCAGGGCCGCGACGCAGTCCTTGTACTCGTCGATGGTGAGGCTCTTGGACGCCGGCTGGTCCTCGGCGTTGGCGAGGGTCGGCGTGAACCCCATGCCCATGAGGACCGCCGTCGGCATGGCCGCCAGGGCTATCGCCTTGCCGGCCGGCATGTGGAACCTGGTGAACAGCGGCTTCTTGGGTGCCGCGTGGCGCGGCCCGGTTCTCACGCGGGCAGCGTCCACATCGCTCCCGGTGGTCACCTCGTCAGCCGGCACTGTGCCTCCCGTTCGCCCCGTTCGCCGGGCTCGTTCCTGACAGTTCGTTCGGCTCGTCCGTGCCGTCGGCGTCCTTGGTGAGGGCCGGACCCGTGCGGTACGGGTTCTCGGCGGGCCCCGCCGGGTCGGCTGCTCCCGGGCCCTGCGGGAAGGCGGCCGCGGGCGTCGTGCCCGTGCCCGGACCGCTGCCCGGCGCCTGCTCCGCCGGCGGTGCGCCCGGCGCCCAGGAAATGGCCATCGCTCCGCCGATCAGGGCGAAGAGGAAACCGATGAGGAAGCCGCCGAGGTTGGACACCGGGATGGAGACCAGTCCCAGCAGGATCGCGGCGACGCCTGCGAAGACCTGTACGTGCTTCTGGAACCACAGGCTGACGCCCAGCACCCCCAGCAGCACACCGATGATCAGCGAGCCGGCGCCGGCGGTGGTCGCCATCGCCAGGGTCAGATGACCGATCTGGAGGTGCGCGTACGGGAAGTAGGCGATGGGGAACCCGCTGATCAGAATGAACAGGCCGGCCCAGAACGGCCGCGTGCCCCGCCAGGCGCGGAACTGCTGCCTCCGGAGGTCGAACTGGCCGGGGGCGACAGGGGTCTCGGCGCTCATGGAAAACAGCTCCCTGGTGCGGCGTTGCTGTGGTGGTTGTCCTGCGAGGGGGACCGGCGCTCACGGCTGGGCGGGCGCTGCGGTCCGGACGGGTGAGACTGGACGGGCGGGGGCGCCACCGGCTCCCCCGCCCGTCAGAGAGTGCTTAGTAGCACTCCTTGACACCCGTCGACAGCGACATCTTCAGGCCGCTGAGCTTGAAGGTTCCGGCGGTGGTGGCCCACGCCGTCTGCTTCACGTCGGTCAGGACGGCCGACTCGGCCTCCTGAGCGAACCCGAACGGGTTCGCGGTGTCGCCGTCCTTGATGCCCGGACCCTTCTTCAGGTCCTTGGCGGCGACGCCGATGTCGATGTTCTTGAACGTCGCATCGGCCGCGAGGTCCTCGACGTCGATGAAGAGGTTCTCGGCCTGGACCGGGGTGTCGCCGCCGCCGGCCTTCAGCGTGAGGCTGACCGAGCCGAGCAGCGGGATGTTCGGCGTGACCACGGACTGACACATGTTCGTGATCGACGCGCTCTTGAACCCGGAGACGGCGACGGGGTGAGCCGTCTTCTTGCCGTCGAGGGTGTAGCCCGAGTCGATCGCGCCGTACTGCGAGAAGCCCGTACCGACGAGCTTGTCCGCGGTGACCTTGAACGACTGACCCGACACGCTGAACGACGCGGCGAGCGCACCCTGCGCGAGGGCGACGCCTATGCACGCCGTGGCGGCGACGCTGGGCACCATGACCACAGCGAACCGCTTCCATCTGGTCCCGCCACGCACCTGGGACTCCATATTTCCTCCTTCTCGGACGTACATCTCCTGGCCCTGACTCGCCCCCGGAACGGCGGCTCAGCCGGGCAGGGATGGGAGAAGTGCTACGTCCTCGGGAAGGGGAGCGCCTGCACTCGGTGGCGCGAACCGCGCCCGAATCACCGGCGATCACCCCCGAGCGACAACCACTGGTCGCGCCTGACACGCATCACGCACAACCTTGCTGGACAGGCTTCACCGTGGCGAAGACCCCCCTGCCCAAGAGCCGACGGCACTGCTGCCGTCGTCTCTGCTCGGTGGGGACCCAGGAAAACCCGTTGACCCAACCGGCTGTCGGGGTACGGGAACGGACCGAGCGTGGCCGATCGTGGTGCATTCTCGCCGCCCGCACAAGGGGGTTCGTTACTCGCTAGTAACGGCCGGATAACCGAACAACGACCCGCCGGTCTCGACCGGCGACGCTCGGTGGCAGCCATGCCCAGGACAAAACTGTTGATCACTGGACAGAATCCGACAGAACAACGACCCTGACTTACTGCCAGTAACAGCGGCCGCGATTACCAAGATTTGGTAAAGCGCGGCCGCGACGGAACCGTGTCGGCTGATTTTTCCCCCACGGGCGGCACCGGCTCCGACGTTTAGCGACTGGTCAGAACCGGGCGCCCGCCCTGCTAGAAGAGGGCGCGTGCCAGCGCCCTGCGCGCCGCGGCCACCCGCGGGTCGTCGGGCCCGACCACCTCGAACAGCTCGATCAGCCGCAGCCGCGCGGCGTCCCGCTCGTCACCCGCCGTCCGGGCCACGGTGTCGATGAGCCGCCCGAAGGCGTCCTCGACGTGTCCGCCCACCAGGTCGAGGTCGGCGGCGGCGATCTGCGCCTGCGCGTCACCCGGCTTGTCGGCGGCGTCCTTGCGCACCCGCTGCGGGTCCATCTCCTGCACCCGGTGCAGCAACTCGGCCTGCGCGAGCCCGAGTCTGGCCTCGGTGTTGCCGGGGTCGTCGGTCAGCACGTTCCGGTACGCGCGCACCGCCCCGCCGAAGTCCCCCGCGTCCAGCGCCTGTACGGCGGCCTCCAGCAGGGCGTCGTACGGGCCGGCCGGCGCCTCGGTGACCTCGGCGCGCTCGCCGGGCCGGGCCTCGGGATCGACGGTGAGGCCGGTCAGGCCGAAGCGCTGCTCGGCGACCTGCACGAGCTGGTCGAGGGTCTGGCGGATCTGCGTCTCGCCGGCGGCTCCCTGGAAGAGCGGCAGCGCCTGCCCCGCGACGACGGCGAAGACGGCCGGGATGCCCTGCACCCCGAACTGCTGCATCAGCATCTGGTTGGCGTCGACGTCGATCTTGGCGAGCAGGAACCGCCCGTCGTACTCGACGGCGAGCCGCTCCAGCACCGGGCTGAGCTGCTTGCAGGGCTGGCACCACTCGGCCCAGAAGTCGATGACGACCGGGACCTCGGCGGACCGCTGGAGGACCTCCCGCTCGAACCCGGCCTCGTCGACGTCGATGACGAGGTCCGCGGGCGACACCGCCCCCGTCCCGCCCTGCCGGGCGGCTTCGGCCCGAGCCTGCTCCGCCTTCGCCTTGGCCTCCTGGGCCGCCTTCACCGCGGCGAGGTCGACGACTCCGCTCATGGACATGTTCCGTGGCTGCATGCGTCTATCCTCCCCCGTCCGCGCGTGTGCGTGAAAAGCGATCGGAAATGAGCGCCGGGGTCCCCACCCCGCGCCGTCCGGCCGCGGCTCGCGTACGTCCGTTCACGAGCTTTCGCTACGAGTCGTAGCGTAATACCGCGGGGGCCCTTCCCGCCGCCCCGTCCCGGTGATCTCCCTCACGACCGCACGGAACCGGCCGGATAGGGTCGCAGGATGCAGAGCCGCACGCCAGCCGGCCGTACCGGACGCCCGCGCAGCGCCGCCGCTGACACCGCGATCCTGTCCGCGACCCGGCAGGCGCTGGTCGAGCTCGGCTGGTCCAAACTCACGCTGGGGGACGTGGCGGCCCGGGCCGGGGTGGCCAAGACGACGCTCTACCGCCGCTGGCCGGGCAAGAACGAACTGGTCGTGGACGCGGTCGCGGAACTCTTCGGCGAGCTCGAACTCCCCGACCGGGGCGGTCTGGCCGCCGACATCGAGGGTGTGGTCCTGCAGTTCGCGGCGATCCTCGCCCGCCCGGAGGCCAGGAGCGGCCTGATGGCGGTGGTAGCGGAGTCCACCCGCGACGACGCCCTGCGCGAACGCATCCGCGCGTCCGTCGTCGACCCCCAGAAGGACCTGGTCCTGGAGGGCCGGGCCCGCGCGCAGGCCAGAGGAGAACTCCCGCCGGAGACGGACCCGGCGGAGGCGGCCCGCACGATCGACCTGATCTTCGACGTGGTCGCGGGTGCGGTGGTCCACCGCACCCTGGTCAGCGCGCAACCGGCGGACGAGGAGTGGGTACGGGACTTGACCCGGCTGCTGCTGCACGGCCTGGTGGGAGCCCCGGCCGGCCCGGCGGGAGCCCCGGCCGGGGCCGGCCCGTCCGGCACCACAGGCCCGTCCGGCACCCCCGGCCCGTCCGGCACCACAAGGCCGTCCTAGAAGCCCGCGGGCTCCGTGTACACCCCCCACTCCTCCCGCAGCACCCCGCAGATCTCCCCCAGCGTCGCCTCCGCCCGCACCGCGTCCAGCATCGGCCCGATCATGTTGGACCCGTCCCGCGCGGCCGCCAGCATGGCGTCCAGCGCGGCCCGCACGGCCGGCTCGTCCCGGACGGCCCGGCGGGCGCTCAGCGTCCGCACCTGCTCCCGCTCCACCTCGTGGCTGACCCGCAGGATCTCCAGGTCCCCGGTCACCGATCCGGTGTGCGCGTTGACCCCGACGACCCGCTTCTCGCCCTTCTCGAGCGCCTGCTGGTAGCGGAACGCGGACTCCGCGATCTCCCCGGTGAACCAGCCGTCCTCGATGCCCCGCAGGATCCCGGACGTGACGGGCCCGATCGGGTGCCGTCCGTCGGGGTGCGCCCGCAGCCCCCGCTCCTTGATCCGCTCGAAGATCTTCTCGGCGTCGGCCTCGATGCGGTCGGTCAGCTGCTCGACGTACCAGGAACCGCCCAGGGGGTCCGCGACGTTGGCGACGCCGGTCTCCTCCATCAGCACCTGCTGCGTGCGCAGCGCGATCTCGGCCGCCTGCTCCGAGGGCAGTGCGAGGGTCTCGTCCAGGGCGTTGGTGTGCAGCGAGTTGGTGCCGCCGAGCACGGCGGCGAGCGCCTCCACGGCCGTACGCACCACGTTGTTGTACGGCTGCTGGGCGGTCAGGGAGACACCGGCGGTCTGCGTGTGGAACCGCAGCCACTGCGCCTTCTCGGACGTGGCCCCGTAGACGTCCCGCATCCACCTGGCCCAGATCCTGCGCGCGGCGCGGAACTTGGCGATCTCCTCGAAGAAGTCGAGGTGCGCGTCGAAGAAGAAGGACAGGCCGGGGGCGAACACGTCGACGTCCAGTCCACGGCTCAGCCCCAGTTCGACGTATCCGAAGCCGTCCGCAAGCGTGTACGCGAGCTCCTGCGCGGCCGTCGAGCCGGCCTCGCGGATGTGGTAGCCGGAGACGGAGAGCGGCTTGTAGTCGGGGATGCCGGCGGCGCAGTACTCCATGAGGTCGCCGATGAGGCGCAGGTGGGGCTCGGGCTGGAAGAGCCACTCCTTCTGCGCGATGTACTCCTTGAAGATGTCGGTCTGGAGGGTGCCGTTGAGGACGGCCGGGTCGACACCCTGCCGTTCGGCGGCGACGAGGTACATGCAGAAGACCGGTACGGCCGGTCCGCTGATGGTCATCGAGGTGGTGACGTCCCCGAGGGGGATGTCCTTGAACAGCACCTCCATGTCGGCCGCGGAGTCGATGGCGACCCCGCAGTGCCCGACCTCGCCGAGCGCGCGCGGGTCGTCGGAGTCGCGGCCCATGAGGGTCGGCATGTCGAAGGCGACGGAGAGGCCCCCGCCGCCGTTGGCGAGGATCATCTTGTAGCGCTCGTTGGTCTGCTCGGCGTTCCCGAACCCGGCGAACTGCCGGATGGTCCAGGTGCGCCCCCGGTAGCCGGTCGGGTGGAGCCCGCGGGTGTAGGGGTACTCCCCGGGCCAGCCGATCCGCTCGAAGCCCTCGTAGGCGTCCCCGGGCCGGGGCCCGTACACCGGCTCCACGGGATCGCCGGAGAGCGTGGTGAAGTCTGCGTCGCGCTTGCGCGCGGCGTCGTACCGGGCCTGCCAGCGTCGGCGGCCTTCCTCGATGGCGTCAGCGTCCATACGATCGAATTTACTAGGACGTCCTAGTAAATGTCGATGGGAGACCGCCGTACACCTGCGTACGGCGGTGCGGGGTCACGCCTTGGCGACCGCCGGCGCTTCCTCGGCGGCCTTGGTCTCCAGCTCGCGCGTGACGTTGCGCTCCACGAAGAACGCGGCCGTCGGGACGGTCCCGGCCAGCAGCACCCAGAGCTGCTTGCGGACCGGCCACCTGGCCTTGGAGCCCAGGTCGAAGGCGAAGACGAGGTAGACGACGTAGAGCCAGCCGTGGGCGATGGAGACGACACGGGTGGCGTCCGCGGCACCGTCCAGGTGCAGGGCGTATTTACCGATCATGCACAGGCACAGGAGGACCAGGAGCACACCGGTGACATAGGCCATGACGCGGTAGCGGGTCAGCACGCTCTTCTTCATGCCGTCGAGCGTAACCAGGCGTTCCGGGCGATCTTGCCCCGGGTGGCTCCTGCGTCCGGTCCCGGTTCAGTCCTCGTCGAAGTCGTGGGCCGCCACGCGCAGGGGGCGCAGCATCGCGAAGATCTCGCCGCACTCCTCCGCGTCGTAGACGCCGAGGCCGAAGTCCATGGCCATCAGGTCGCGGGTGGCCGCCTCGACGACCTCGCGGCCCTTGTCGGTGATGGTGGCGAGGGTGCCGCGGCCGTCGTTGGGGTTGGGGCGCTTGGCGACGAGACCGGATCTCACCAGGCGGTCGACGGTGTTCGTCACGGAGGTGGGGTGCACCTGGAGCCGTTCGCCGATCTTCGACATCGTCAGCTCCCCCTCCTTGGAGAAGGTGAGCAGCACCAGGGCCTCGTAGCGCGCGAAGGTCAGCCCGTACGGCTTGACCACCGCGTCGACCTCGGCGAGAAGGATCTGGTGGGCGCGCATGATCGAGGTGATCGCGGCCATGGACGGCACGTTTCCCCAGCGCCGCTTCCAGAGCTCGTCGGCGCGGGCGATGGGGTCGAAGGAAAGGCTGGACGGCTTCGGCACGGCACCAGACCCTACCCGTCGGTCATATGGCGGTCAGCCCCGTCTCGGCCTTCGGTCCACCGGGGCCGCGCCGAGCCGCGCCGGGTCAGTACAGGGCGCGCAGGCCGAGGACGTCGCCGCGGCCCAGCGTGCGGGCGGTGGTGGAGCAGGCGAAGGAGTTGGTGAACATCGTCTGGCTCTCGTGGCCCCGGCCGACGTGGGCCAGGCCGAAGACGTGTCCGGCCTCGTGGGTGGCGACGCTGCGGACGTCGTAGGTGCGGGAGCAGGTGTCCGTGAGCCGGTCGGTGAAGGCGTGGTCGCCGATGTTGAAGCGGACGTCGGCCTCGCGCAGTTCGTCGGGGCCGCCGGACACGGCCCGGCTCCAGGAGCAGGTCGTCGCGACGACCCCGGCGCTGAGGTCGCCGGCGTCCCAGACGCTCATGCCGTCGCGTGGCATGCAGTGGGCGTCGCGGTCGATGTCGGCCTCGTTGGCGGTGCGGGACAGGAACCGTGCCTTGGCGGTGACCGCGTCGCCGAGGCCGCAGTCGTTGCGGCCGGCCGTGATGGTGCCGATGGCGCCCTCGAAGGCGCGGCGGGCGTCGTCGGGGGCGAGGTTCGCGGGCAGGGCGCCGTCGCCGAGGAACCACTCGTAGGTGTCGTACTCCTTGTGGTCGGCGGTGGCGTAGGCGTCGTCGGCGCACGCGGCCCGCGCCCGGCCGGGGGCGCCCGCGCCGGCGTGCGCGTGGTCGGGGGCGGCCGCGTGGGCCCCGGTGTCGGTCAGGTCGTAGGAGACCGTGCCGTCGGCGGCCACCGCCAGGGTGAAGCCGTGCAGGGAGCCGTCCTCCGTGAGGGCGTCGACGCTCACCGTCATGCCGGGTTCGGGGACGGTGACGCCGGCCCCGGCGTGGGTGACGAGGCGGCCGACGGCCGCGCAGTCCAGCACGGAGGAACCGGCCGGCAGGTCGTCGGGGGTCAGCGCGCCGGACGCGAGGGCGCAGGCGCCCGCCCCCGCGCGCGGGAGGGCGGCGCCACCGCCCGGCGCCGCCAGTGACACGGCCGTCGCGGCCGCCACGACCGCCCTCCCCACGGCCGCCGCCGCCCTCGCCCAGCCCACCCCTGCCGGCCCGCGCCGCGCTGCCACTTCGCCTCCGCGTGAATGCCCGCCCTTCGGACGGGACTTGATCGATTCCCGGGAAGATTAACCGTCCGCCGCGGCTCGTAATCCCGTCTGATGTCGCTCGATTGAGCGACCGCTCAAACACGTGTACCTTCATTCCCGGAGTGTTGAGCGAACGCTCAAACACCGGCCCGATCCGGGGAGTTCACATGGGGCTCTATGTCGAGGCACGCATCCGCGCCGACCTGCACGACCTGTGGATCCGCACCCAGGACCCGGCGCGGCATCAGCGCTGGGACCTCCGCTTCACCGAGATCACCCACCTCCCGCGCGCGGAGGGCGAGCCGCAGCGGTTCCGGTACGCCACGCGCGTGCTGCCGTTCCTGACCGTCGCGGGCACGGGCGTCTCGGCGGGGGAACGGGAGCGCCCCGACGGCACCCGCACCTCCGCCCTGCGCTTCGCCTCCCCGCACCCGCTCTCGCTGCTCGCCGAGGGCAGCGGCTACTGGCGTTACGTCCCCGACGGCGACGGCGTCCGCTTCCTCACCGGCTACGACTACCGTCCCCGGTGGGGCGCCTTCGGCGCGCTCGCCGACCGGCTGGTGTTCCGTCCGCTGATGGGCTGGGCGACGGCGTGGTCCTTCGACCGGCTGCGGCTGTGGCTGGAGCGGGGCGTCACACCGGAGCGCGCCCTGCGCAACTGGCTCGCGGAGCTGGCCCTGCGCGCCGTCGCCGTCGCCGTCGCCTGCACGGGCCTCGGGTGGGAGTCGTTCCTGCGCCTGCTGGGGCCGTTCGCCGCGTCGACGGCGTACCTGCTCCCCCTGCTGCTGAGCGTCGTGGTCTGCCTCGCCCTGTTCACCTCGCCCCTCGCCTGCACCCCGGCCGCCCGCCGCTGCCTGCGCACCCCACCGGCACGCACGCGTGCGCCCCGCCTCCTGCGCACCCTGGAGGACCCGCGATGACCTCGATCTTCCGAACGGCGATGGGAGCCGGCTTCGACCGTCTGCACCCGCAGCTGCAACGCCGCTTCTCGGTGGGGCTGGCGAGCGGGGAGGCCTGCACGGGCCGGGGCGTGATGGACCGCATCTGGCACGGCGGGGCGTTCGTGAAGCCGTTCCTGGCGCTGGGCGGCACCCGCAACATCCTCGTCCCGCGCACGGGACGCGCGGTGCCGTTCGTCATCGAGAACGTGCCGTACACCGACTCCTTCGGCCGTGAGACGGTGAGCTTCGTGCGTACATTCGACCTGCCCGGCCGGGCCCGCCGGTTCGACGCCCAGATGGTGCTCGGTCCGAGGGGCGACCGCGTCCTCGACTACCTGGGCACCCATCAGCACCTCGCCACCGACCTGCACTTCCACGCCGAGCCGGACGGCTCCCTGCTGATCCGCTCGGGCACCCACCGGTTCCGGGAGGGCGTGGTCGACGCGCGCGTACCGGAACTGATCGGGGCGAGGGCGGAGGTACGGGAGTCGTACGACGACACGACGGGACGGTTCCGGATCCGCGTGCGGGTGGTGAACCGGTACGTCGGCCCGCTGTTCGGCTACGAGGGCTCCTTCACCGCCACGTACGCGGACGTCCGCGCCCGCGGCGTGCGGCCGGGACTGCGGCCGGTGCGCGAGGAGGCCCGCGCGTGACCCCGGAGACCGCCAGGTCCCTGGAGACGAAGACGAAGCTGCTGGAGGGGGCGCTGCGCACGCTCACCGAGCAGGGCATCGCGAAGACGTCGGCCCGTACGGTCGCGGCGGCCGCGGGAGTCAACCAGGCGCTGGTCTTCTACCACTTCGGCTCGGTGGACGAACTGCTCGCGGCGGCCTGCCGGTACGGCGCGCAGCGGTCGGTGTCGCGTTACCGGGACCGCTTCGCGGCGGTCGGCACGCTGTCCGAACTGCTCGCCCTCGGACGGGAGATCCACGAGCAGGAACGGGTGGGGGGCCATGTGATGCTGCTGGGCCAGTTGCTGGCCGGCGCGCAGACCCACGCCACGCTCGGCCCGGCCACGGCGGCGGGGCTCGACCTGTGGATCGTGGAGATCGAGAAGGTGCTGGACCGGGTGCTCGCGGGGACGCCGTTCCGCGAGTTCACCGACCCGGCCGGGCTGGCCCGCGCGGTCGCCGCCTCGTTCGTCGGCATCGAGCTGTACGAGGGGGTCGACGGCGCGGGCGCCGCGTCGGCGCTGGACGCGCTGGAGCAAATCGGTCTGCTGGTGGGCGCGCTGGAGGAGCTGGGGCCGGTGGCCCAGCGGGCGGTGCGGCAGTATCTGCGGCGGGCGTCGGGGAAGCGGTGAGACCGGCCCCGGCGGGCCGGCCGTCGCTACTCCCCCCGCGGGGCGAGGTGCCGCTCGACGGTCTCCACCTTCGAGGTCAGGCCGTCCGTCACGCCGGGGCGGATGTCGGCCTTGAGGACCAGGGAGACCCGCGGCGCCCGGGCCTCGACCGCGGCGACGGCCCGCTTGACGACGTCCATGACCTCGTCCCACTCGCCCTCGATCGACGTGAACATGGCGTCGGTGCGGTTCGGCAGGCCGGACTCGCGGACCACCCGGACGGCGTCGGCGACGTACTCCCCGACGTCCTCGCCGACGCCGAGCGGGGTGACGGAGAAGGCGACGATCACGACGCCCCCACCACGCCCTCGCGCCGGGCGCGGGAGGCGATGACCGCGTCCTCGGCCTCACGGCGGAGCCGGCGCTCGGCGAAGAAGCCGCCGGTCGGCAGGACCGAGAGGACGAAGTAGAGGGCGGCGGTGCGCAGGGGCCACTTGGCGCGGTTCCAGGCGTCCGCCCAGAAGATCACGTACAGCACGAACAGCAGACCGTGGACCGCGCCCATCACCGGCACCGCGTTGAAGTCCGTGGTGCGCTTGAGCACCGAGCAGACGAGCAGCAGCAGGAACGAGACCGCCTCGGGTCCGGAGACCAGGCGGAGTCGGCGGAGGGCGGAGGCTGTCTTGAGGTCCACGGGTCACCTTCGGTGGGAGATGCGGTGCTGATCCGGTCGTTTGTGAACGCACGCACAAGCGTTTGTCCATTGTGACAAACGGGCGGGGCGGGGAGCCGGGCGGGGTACGGCGGGGCCGGGCGGTACCCGGCCGCGGCCGACGGCGGCCGGGGCCCCGCACGGCGGATCGTGCCGGACAGACCCTAAGGGTCCATTCAGGGACGATCTCCACCCGGAGGCCCTGTCGGCGCGGCGCCCCAGGGGCTACCTTCGCTGCGTGGCGATGTTTCGACTCCAAGGCAGCAAGGTGCTCGCCGTCGACATGACCGGGGACGCCGTCAAGGCGAAGAACGGCTCGATGGTCGCGTACGACGGGCAGATGGCCTTCAAGAAGATGAGCGGCGGCGGCGAGGGGCTGCGGGGGATGGTCACCCGGCGACTCACCGGCGAGCAGATGACCGTGATGGAGGTGCGGGGACAGGGGACCTGCTGGTTCGCGGACCGCGCCTCCGAGATCAACCTCGTGAGTCTCCAGGGGGACAAGCTGTACGTGGAGTCGAGCAATCTGCTCGCGACGGACGCGGGGCTGAGGACGGGCACGTCCTTCACCGGCCTGCGCGGCGCCTCGCAGGGCAACGGGCTGTTCACGACGACCGTCGAGGGACACGGCCAGGCGGCGATCACCTCGGACGGTCCGGCGGTGGTGCTCCGGGTGAGCCCGCAGTTCCCGCTGACCGTGGACCCGGGGGCGTACGTCGCCCACCAGGGCGACGTCCGGCAGTCCTTCCAGTCCGGTGTGACGTTCCGCACCCTGATGGGCGAGGGCGGCGGCGAGGCCTTCCAGATCCGTTTCGAGGGAGACGGCCTGGTGTACGTCCAGCCCAGCGAGCGGAACACGATCGCGGGGGACGTGTGACATGTCCTTCCGCGAGATCAACTCCAAGATGGTCGAGGCCACCGTGGTGCCCGGCCGGCGCCTGTTCAGTCAGCGCGGCGCGATGCTCGCCTACAAGGGCGAGGTGTCCTTCACCCCGAACACGCAGGGCGGTCAGGGCGGTGTGATGTCGATGATCGGCCGCCGCCTGGCGAACGAGGACACGCCCCTGATGTCCGTCGAGGGCAGTGGCACGGTCCTGTTCGGACACGGCGGCCACCACGTCCAGGTCATCAGCCTCACCGGCGAGACGCTCTACGTGGAGGCGGACCGCCTCCTCGCCTTCGAGGGCACCCTGCAGCAGGGCACCATGTTCATGGGTTCCCAGGGCGGCGTCATGGGCATGGTCCGCGGCCAGATCAGCGGCCAGGGTCTGTTCACCACGACGCTGGCGGGCCACGGCTCGGTCGCCGTGATGGCCCACGGCGGCGTTTTCGAGGTCCCCATCACCCCCCAGCGCCCGGTCCACGTCGACCCGCAGGCCTACGTCGCCCACCACGGCGACGTGCGCAACAAGCTGTCGACCGCCCTCGGTTGGCGGGACATGGTGGGCCGCGGTTCGGGAGAGGCGTTCCAGCTGGAGCTGAGCGGCAGCGGCACGGTGTACGTCCAGGCGTCGGAGGAGAAGCTGTGACCACCTACCCGGGCACCGGCCCCACCGTCCTCGACCCCATGACCCTGCCGGCCGACGACAACGTGAACGCGTACACCTTCTGCGTGGAGTTGAAGGGGAGCCAGTGGTTCCTGCAGAAGGGGAAGATGATCGCCTACTACGGCTCGATCGACTTCAACGGTGTCGGTCACGGCCGGCTGGACCGCCTGATGCGCACGTCGTTCCATTCGCCTCTGCACGCGAGCGACTGGGTCGTGGCGGAGGGCTCGGGCAAGATGCTCCTCGCCGACCGGGCCTTCGACGTGAACTCGTACGACCTCGAAGACGGCAACCTGACCATTCGCTCGGGCAATCTGCTCGCTTTTCAGCCAACTCTCGCACTCAAGCAGTCGATCGTTCCGGGTTTTCTGACGCTGATCGGAACCGGCAAGTTCGTCGCCGCGTCCAACGGCCCGGTGGTGTTCATGGAACCCCCGATCCGGGTGGACCCGCAGGCGCTCGTCGGCTGGGCCGACTGCCCGTCCCCGTGCCATCACTACGACCACGGGTACATGACGGGCGTGATGGGCGGCCTACGTGCGCTGACAGGGCTGGGCGGGGCTTCCGGGGAGGAGCACCAGTTCGAGTTCGTGGGCGCCGGCACGGTGCTGCTGCAGTCCACCGAGACCCTCATGGCCGAGCAGGCCGCGGGAGCGGTTCCACCCGAGCCGGGGGTGCCCGGCGGCGGCGGGCCGGGCGGCTTCGGGGGTCAAGCGGGCGCACCGCGCCTTCCCGGACAGCTGGGAGACCTCCAGCGTCGCTTCGGGCTGTGAGCGGTAGTCTGCGGAGTGTGACGTCGAACGCGTGCGCACTGTCACACCACCCTTACTAGTTCGCCTTTCAACATTTTAGGTAGACTTCATTTATGGAGACCGACACGGCCACGCGCTGGCTGACCGAAGCGGAGCAGTGCGCCTGGCGCACCCATCTGGAGGTCAACAGGCTGTTGACGTACCAGCTCGAAAAGGATCTTCAGCCGTTCGGACTGACCATGAACGACTACGAGATCCTGGTGAATCTGTCCGAGTCGGAGGACGTCCGGATGCGGATGAGCGACCTCGCGTCCGCCACCCTCCAGTCCAAGAGCCGGCTCTCGCACCAGATCACCCGCATGGAGAACGCCCACCTGGTGCGCCGTGAGAACTGCGAGTCCGACCGCCGAGGTCTGTTCGCGGTCCTCACCGAGCACGGCATGGAGACGATGCGGAAGGTGGCGCCCCATCATGTGGCCTCCGTGCGCCGCCACTTCATCGACCTGCTCTCCCCCGATGCCCTGGCGGAACTCGACAAGGCCCTGACACCCATCGCGGACCACCTCCGTGAGCAGCGGGGACGCCCCTGAGCGGGCCCGGTCCGGACGAAAGTCCCGTGAACGCCGGAAGGCGGAGACCGGTTCGGGCTCCGCCTTCCGGCGTTCACGGGCCCTGAGGCGGAGACCGACGGCTCGCCGCCGAAGGAGCACGACGGGAACGTCGCCCTGAACGACGGCAAGCTCATGGTGGCCCACCCGGACGACGACCGGGCGGGCCACGCAGACGGGGACGGCACCCCCTGCGACCGGGACGACGCGGACGGCACCGGCACCCGACGGCACCGCCGGTCCCCTCCCCCGTCCGGGCCCTCAGCGGCCCCGTCCGGCCGCCGCCGCCGTCAGCGGGGCTGAGGGCCGCCCGCCACTGTGAAACACACCGCGATCAGCGCGGCGCTGAGCAGCACCCCCGCCGCGGGCGGCGCGCACCGCGCCAAAACCCCCACCGGCACCGGGCCGCAGACGTACAGCAGTTCCTCGGCGACCCCGTCGAGGCCGTACACCCGCTGGACCAGCCGCCGGTCCCGGGCGTGGTCGGCCCGCGCCACGCGCATGACGGGCCCGAGCGGGGGCGCGCAGGCTCCGGCGAGCGCGGCGAGCGCGCCGGGCACCACCGGCCGGGCTCCCGTCCGCCAGGTCGCGGCGGCGAGCGCGGTCGGCAGGACGGCGTACGCGGCGGTGACGGGCGGCAGGGCGTGCCGGGGGCCGTGGCGGTCGACGAGGGCCGCGCGCAGTGGCATCAGGAGGACGGCCGAGGTCCCGAAGAGGGCGAGGACGGTGCCGACGACGGCGTAGGAGCCGGTGGCGCGGGCCGTGGTGAGGGAAGAGGCAGAGGGAAACGAGGCCGTGGGCGAGCCGTCCGAGGAGGGCGGCGGCGAAGGCGCGGCGGGCGGGACGGGGAGCACGGCGGCACAGGTCGGCCGCGACAGGGGCGCGGACGCGGGTGAGTTCCTCGACGCGAGGCGGGAGAAGGGGACACCCGGGGCCACGGTCCGGCCGGTCCGTGGCGGGGTGTGCCCTGCGCCAGGAAGAGGAACGCGGGCGTCGAACTACCGGCGGCGGCACCGGGTCGGCGGCCGCCGGGTCACCCGCGGGGCGCTTCACCGCCCCTGGGTCAGCCCCGTCACCAGCTCGTCCGCCGCCCGGTACGGGTCCAGTTCGCCGGCGACGATCCGCTCCGCGAGCGTGCTGAGCCGGCGGTCGCCGTGCAGGTCGCCGATGCGCTCGCGCAGGGCGGTCACGGCGATCGTCTCCACCTCGCGGGCCGCGCGGGCACGGCGGCGCTCGGCGAGGACGCCGTGCTCCTCCATCCACGCGCGGTGCTTCTCCAGCGCCTCGACGACCTCGTCGACGCCCTCGGCGCGGGCGGCGACCGTCTTCACGATCGGCGGGCGCCAGTCGCCGGGGGCGCGGGACTCGCCGAGGCCCAGCATGTGGTTCAGCTCGCGGGCGGTGGCGTCGGCCCCGTCGCGGTCGGCCTTGTTGACGACGTACACGTCGCCGATCTCCAGGATTCCCGCCTTGGCGGCCTGGATGCCGTCGCCCATGCCGGGTGCCAGCAGGACCACGCTGGTGTCGGCCTGGGAGGCGATCTCGACCTCGGACTGGCCGACGCCGACCGTCTCCACGAGGATCACCTCGCAGCCCGCCGCGTCGAGCACCCGGATGGCCTGTGGGGCCGCCCAGGCCAGGCCGCCGAGGTGCCCGCGGGTGGCCATGGAGCGGATGTAGACGCCGGGGTCGGAGGCGTGCTCCGACATCCGGACGCGGTCGCCGAGCAGGGCACCGCCGGAGAACGGCGAGGACGGGTCGACGGCCAGGACGCCGACCCGTCTGCCCTGCTTGCGGTACGCCGTGACCAGCGCGGAGGTGGACGTCGACTTGCCGACGCCGGGCGAGCCGGTCAGGCCCACCACGTAGGCGTTGCCGGTCAGCGGGGCCAGCGCCGCCATGACCTCCCTGAGCTGCGGCGACGCCCCCTCCACCAGGGAGATCAGCCGGGCCACGGCCCGGGGCCGGCCTTCCCTGGCCTGGGCGACCAGCGAGGAGACGTCCTGCATCACAGCTCCGTTCGGGTAATGACGTACAGGGGACTCAGGCCTTGGGTACCCGCACGATCAGTGCGTCACCCTGGCCGCCGCCGCCGCACAGCGCGGCCGCGCCGATGCCGCCGCCCCGCCGCTTCAGCTCCAGGGCCAGGTGCAGCACGAGCCGGGCGCCGGACATGCCGATGGGGTGGCCGAGGGCGATGGCGCCGCCGTTGACGTTCACCTTCTCCGTCGACACCCCGAGGTCCTTCATCGACTGCACCGCCACGGCGGCGAAGGCCTCGTTGATCTCGATGAGGTCGAGGTCGGAGACCTCCAGGCCGTCCTTCTTCAGGGCGTGCAGGATGGCGTTGGACGGCTGCGACTGGAGCGAGTTGTCCGGACCGGCCACATTGCCGTGGGCGCCGATCTCGGCGATCCACTCCAGGCCCAGCTCCTGCGCCTTCGCCTTGCTCATCACGACCACGGCCGCGGCGCCGTCGGAGATCTGCGAGGCCGAGCCGGCGGTGATGGTGCCGTCCTTGGCGAAGGCGGGGCGCAGCTTGCCGAGCGACTCGGCGGTGGTCTCGGGGCGGATGCCCTCGTCCTTGCCGAAGACGACCGGCTCGCCCTTGCGCTGCGGGATCTCCACCGGCGTGATCTCGGCCTCGAACAGGCCGTTCTTCTGTGCGGCGGCGGCCCGCTGGTGGGACAGGGCGGCGAACTCGTCCTGCTCGGGGCGGGCGATACCGAGGCGCGTGTTGTGCTTCTCGGTGGACTCGCCCATGGCGATGTTCTCGAAGGCGTCGGTCAGCCCGTCGTACGCCATCGCGTCGAGCATCTCGATCGCCCCGTACTTGAAGCCCTCGCGGGACTTCGGCAGCAGGTGGGGGGCATTGGTCATGGACTCCTGGCCGCCCGCCACGACGATGTCGAACTCGCCCGCGCGGATCAGCTGGTCGGCCAGCGCGACGGCGTCGAGGCCCGACAGGCACACCTTGTTGACGGTGAGCGCCGGGACGTTCATCGGGATGCCGGCCTTGACCGCGGCCTGCCGGGCCGGGATCTGGCCCGCGCCGGCCTGGAGCACCTGGCCCATGATCACGTACTGCACCTGGTCGCCGGCGATCCCCGCACGGTCGAGGGCGGCCTTGATCGCGAAGCCGCCGAGGTCGGCTCCGGAGAAGGACTTCAGCGAGCCCAGCAAACGTCCCATGGGCGTACGTGCGCCCGCGACGATCACCGAGGTCGTGCTGCTGGTTCCAGTCATGAGCTGCGATCCCCTTACCGGCCTTGCACGGGCCGAGGAGTGAACGAGGGTTTACTTCGAATGTACTGACAGGCACTTCACCCGTCATCGGGCCGTCGGTGTGATCGCGCGCACGTTGCGTAACCACCTCCGTCGCGCTGCACTGACAGCATGCTGACGCGAATCGACCACATCGGGATCGCCTGCCACGACCTCGACGCCACCGTCGAGTTCTACCGGGCGACGTACGGCTTCGAGGTGTTCCACTCCGAGATCAACGAGGAGCAGGGCGTCCGCGAGGCCATGCTCAAGATCAACGATACGTCCGACGGCGGCGCCTCGTACCTCCAGCTCCTGGAACCGACCCGGGAGGACTCCACCGTCGCCAAGTGGCTCGCCAAGAACGGCGAGGGCGTCCACCACATCGCTTTCGGTACGGCGGACGTCGACGCGGACTCGGCGGACATCCGCGGCAAGGGCGTACGGGTGCTGTACGAAGAGCCCCGACGCGGCTCCATGGGGTCACGAATCACCTTCCTTCACCCAAAGGATTGCCACGGAGTCCTGACAGAACTGGTCACATCGGCCCCCGTTGAGTCACCTGAGCACTGACCCTCGTACATATGGGCCGGTAGGGTTGGGGTCGGTCGCCGCTCCAGCCAGGGCGACCGGTGTCCTGTCGCCATGTCGGCAGGACCCGTCCGGGGTCCGGGTTTCGGGGGACGAGCGTCGGGGCGGCAGCCCGTGCTCCGCCGTTGATCTGACACCATTCCCCGGGGGCCCCGTTCGGCGGATGGACGGAGCTCGTACGGAGAAGCTTGCGACCAGGGGACGGATGGGACCGCGCAGTGCGGGGCTACGAGAGCCAGGAGCGGGATCCGGCGGCTGACGTCGACCACCTCACTCGGTTCGAAGCCGAGATGAAGCGGCTGAAGACCGAGCGGGAAAAGGCGATCCAGCACGCCGAGGACCTCGGCTACCAGGTCGAGGTGCTGCGCGCCAAGTTGCACGAGGCGCGGCGCACCATCATGTCCCGGCCCTCCTTCGACGGCGGGGACCTCGGCTACCAGGCCGAACAGTTGCTGCGCAATGCGCAGATGCAGGCCGACCAGCTGCGCGCGGACGCCGAGCGGGAGCTGAGCCAGGCCCGCTCGCAGACGCAGCGCATCCTCCAGGAGCACGCCGAACAGGCGGCCCGGCTCCAGGCGGAGCTGCACCAGGAGGCGGTCACCCGGCGCCAGCAGCTCGACCAGGAGCTGGCCGAGCGCCGGCAGACCGTCGAGTCGCACGTCAACGAGAACGTGGCGTGGGCCGAGCAGCTGCGGGCCCGCACCGAGGCCCAGGCCCGCCGTCTCCTGGAGGAGTCGCGCGCCGAGGCCGAGCAGGCCATGGCGGCCGCGCGCGCCGAGGCCGAGCGGGTCACCGCGGAGGCCCGGCAGCGGCTCCGGAGCGAGGCCGAGTCGGCCCGCGCGGAGGCCGAGCAGCTGCTGCGCCGCGCCCGCACGGACGCCGAGCGCCTGCTGAACGCCGCCTCCACCCAGGCCCAGGAGGCCGCCGAGCACGCCGAGGCGCTGCGCAGCTCCACGGCCACCGAGTCCGACGCGGCCCGCCGCCAGGCGACCGAGCTGAGCCGGACCGCCGAGCAGCGCATGGCCGAGGCGGAGGAGGCGCTGCGCAAGGCGCAGTCCGAGGCCGAGAAGGTCGTCGCGGAGGCCAGGGCCGCCGCCGAGAAGACCCTCGCCGGCGCCGAGTCGGCCAACGAGCAGCGCACCCGCACGGCGAAGGAGCAGGTCGCCCGGCTGGTCGGCGAGGCCACCAAGGAGGCCGAGGCCACCAGGGCGGACGCCGAGCAGCTCGTCGCCGACGCCCGCGCCGAGGCCGAGAAACTCCTCGCCGAAGCCGCGGAGAAGGCCCGCACACTCACCGCCGAGGAGAGCGCCACCCAGCTGTCGAAGGCGGCCAAGACCGCCGAGGACGTCCTCAACAAGGCGCAGGAGGACGCGCAGCGCACCACGAAGGCCGCCGCCGAGGAGGCCGAGCGGATCCGCCGGGAGGCGGAGACCGAGGCCGACCGGCTGCGCGCCGAGGCGCACGACATCGCCGAGGAGCTCAAGGGCGCGGCGAAGGACGACACCAAGGAGTACCGGGCCAGGACGGTCGAGCTCCAGGAGGAGGCCCGCCGGCTGCGCGGCGAGGCCGAGCAGTTGCGCGCCGACGCGGTCGCCGAGGGCGAGAAGATCCGCGCGGAGGCCCGCAAGGAGGCCGTCCAGCAGATCGAGGAGGCGGCCAGGACCGCCGAGGAGCTGCTGGCGAAGGCCCGTCAGGACGCCGACGAGCTGCGCCAGAAGGCCACCGCGGACAGCGAGAAGGTCCGCACCGAGGCCATCGAGCGGGCCGCCACGCTGCGCCGGCAGGCCGAGGACACCCTGGAGCGCACCCGCAAGGAGGCCGAACGGCACCGCGCCGAGGCCGTCGAGCAGGCCGAGGGCATCACGGCCGACGCCGAGCGGGCCGCGCTCGCCCTGCGCGAGGAGGCCGAGCGCGCCGTCGAGGCGCGGCAGGCGGAGGCCACCGAGGAACTGACCCGGCTGCACACCGAGGCGGAGGCCCGGCTCGCCGCCGCCGAGGAGGCGCTCGGCGACGCCCGCGAGGAGGCCGCGCGGATCCGCCGCGAGGCCGCCGAGGAGACCGAACGGCTGCGTGGCGAGGCAGCCGAGCGGATCCGTACGCTCCAGCAGCAGGCCGAGACCGAGGCCGAGCGGCTGCGCACCGAGGCCGCCGCGGACGCGTCCGCCTCACGGGCCGAGGGCGAGTCCGTGGCCGTACGGCTGCGGTCGGAGGCCGCCGCGGAGGCGGAGCGGCTGCGGACCGAGGCGCAGGAGACCGCCGACCGGATGCGCGCGGAGGCGCAGGCCGCCGCCGAGCGGCTGGCCACCGAGGCGTCCGAGACGCTGGCCGCCGCCCAGGAGGAGGCCGGCCGGCGCCGCCGCGAGGCCGAGGACTACCTCGGCACCGCCCGCCAGGAGGCCGACCAGGAGCGGGAGCGGGCCCGCCGGCAGAGCGAGGAACTGCTGGCGTCGGCGCGCAAGCGCGTGGAGGACGCCCAGGCCGAGGCCGTACGGCTGGTGGAGGAGGCCGACCGGCGGGCCACCGAGGCGGTGTCGGCGGCCGAGCAGCACGCGCAGCAGGTGCGGGACTCCGTGGCCGGCCTGCACGAGCAGGCGCAGGACGAGATCGCCGGGCTGCGGTCCGCCGCCGAGCACGCGGCGGACCGCACCCGCCGGGAGGCCGAGGAGGAGGCGGACCGGGTCCGCGCCGACGCCTACTCCGAGCGGGAGCGGGCCGCGGAGGACGCGAGCCGGCTGCGGCGCGAGGCGAGCCAGGAGACGGAGGCCGCCCGCGCGCTGGCCGAGCGGACCGTCGGCGACGCGATCGCGGAGGCCGAGCGGCTGCGTTCGGAGGCGTCCGCGCACGCCCAGCGGGTGCGCACGGAGGCCTCGGACACCATCGCGCAGGCCGAGCAGGACGCGTCGCGCACCCGGGCGGACGCCCGTGACGACGCCAACCGCATCCGGTCGGACGCGGCGACGCAGGCCGACACCCTCATCACGGAGGCCCGTTCCGAGGCGGAGCGGCTCCAGACGGAGACCATCGCCGAGGCCGAGCGGCTCCAGTCGGAGACGGCCGCGGAGGCCGAGCGGCTGCGTGCCGAGTCGGTGGCGAAGGCGGAGAAGCTCATCGCGGACGCCTCCGGCGACGCGGAGCGGCTGCGCGCCGAGGCCGCCGAGACGGTGGGTTCCGCGCGCCAGCACGCCGAGCGGGTGCGTGCCGAGGCCGAGCGGGTCAAGCGGGAGGCGGCGGCGGAGGCCGACCGCATGCTGAGCGTGGCCCGCGACGAGGCGGACTCGACGCTCGACGAGGCCCGCAAGGAGGCCAACAAGCGGCGTTCCGAGGCCGCCGAGCAGGTCGACACGCTCATCACGGAGACCGCCGCCGAGGCGGACAAGCTGCTCACCGAGGCGCAGCAGCAGGCGCTGAAGACCACCGCGGAGGCGGAGGCGCAGGCGGACACGATGGTCGGCGCGGCCCGTTCCGAGGCCGAGCGGCTCGTCTCCGAGGCGACGGTCGAGGGCAACTCGCGGGTGGAGAAGGCCCGTACGGACGCGGACGAGCTGCTCGTCGGCGCCCGCCGGGACGCGACCGCCATAAGGGAGCGGGCACAGGAGCTGCGCGACCGCATCACCTCCGAGATCGAGGAACTGCACGACCGGGCCCGCCGCGAGGCCGCCGAGACGATGAGGTCGACCGGCGACCGCTGCGACGCGCTCATCAAGGCGGCCGAGGAGCAGCTCGGCAAGGCTCAGGCGAAGGCCAAGGAGCTGGTGTCGGAGGCCAACTCGGAGGCCGGCAAGGTCCGGATCGCCGCCGTGAAGAAGGCCGAGGGCCTGCTCAAGGAGGCCGAGCAGAAGAAGGCCACGCTGATCCGCGAGGCCGAGGAGCTGAAGGCCGAGGCGATCCGCGAGGCCCGGCGCACGGTCGAGGAGGGCAAGCGCGAGCTGGAGGTCCTGGTGCGGCGGCGTGAGGACATCAACGCCGAGATCTCGCGCGTCCAGGATGTGCTGGAGGCGCTGGAGTCCTTCGAGGCCCCGCCGGGAAACAAGGACGGCGGCGTGAAGGCGGGTGCGACGGTGGGTGCTCCCCGGTCGGGTGGCAAGCCTTCGGATCGCTAGTGCTGTGGCCGTGTCCGGCGGGTCGTGCCGGACAGGTCCTGGCCGAGCGGGGGCGTTGCGTTGAAGTCTGGGGCATTTGCCCCGGTCTTCCGCAAGGCCCCTGCCGCTCAGCCACCCGAAAGGGGTCTCATTCTCCGTATCAAACGCGCATCCGCTCGATGACACACCGCTTCGGCCCCTAGGATTCCACCTATCACCTCACCGGTCTCATTCGACAGGAACCCCATGAGCGACACTTCCCCCTACGGCTTCGAGCTTGTGCGGCGTGGGTACGACCGCGCTCAGGTGGACGAACGCATCTCGAAGCTCGTCTCCGACCGTGACAGCGCTCTGGCCCGTATCACTGCTCTGGAAAAGCGCATCGAGGAGCTTCACCTCGAGACGCAGAACGCCCAGGCCCAGGTGAGCGACGCCGAGCCGTCGTACGCCGGTCTCGGCGCGCGTGTCGAGAAGATCCTCCGCCTCGCCGAGGAGGAGGCCAAGGATCTGCGCGAGGAGGCCCGCCGCGCGGCCGAGCAGCACCGCGAGCTGGCCGAGTCGGCGGCCCAGCAGGTCCGCAACGACGCGGAGTCGTTCGCCGCGGAGCGCAAGTCCAAGGCCGAGGACGAGGGCGTCCGGATCGTCGAGAAGGCCAAGAGCGACGCCCAGCAGCTGCGTTCCGAGGCCCAGAAGGACGCGCAGTCCAAGCGCGAGGAGGCCGACGCCCTCTTCGAGGAGACCCGCGCCAAGGCCGCGCAGGCCGCCGCCGACTTCGAGACGAACCTCGCCAAGCGCCGCGAGCAGTCCGAGCGCGACCTGGCGTCGCGTCAGCAGAAGGCGGAGAAGCGCCTCGCGGAGATCGAGCACCGCGCGGAGCAGCTGCGTCTGGAGGCGGAGAAGCTGCGCACGGACGCCGAGCGCCGGGCCCGTCAGACCGTCGAGACGGCGCAGCGCCAGGCCGAGGACATCGTGGCCGACGCGAACGCCAAGGCGGACCGTATCCGTTCGGAATCGGAGCGCGAGCTGGCGGCTCTCACCAACCGCCGCGACTCGATCAACGCCCAGCTGACGAACGTGCGCGAGATGCTCGCCACCCTCACGGGCGCCGCGGTGGCCGCGGCCGGCTCCCCGGCCGACGACGAGCCGATCTCCCGCGGTGTGCCGGCGCAGCAGACCCGGTAGTCGCCGAAGGTGATGAGGGGCGGTGGGACCTGTTCCCACCGCCTCTTTCACGTCGGTTTCGGCCGCCGTTCGCCCGCCGGGTTGGCGCCGGCCCCGCACCGGCCCTAGCGTGGCCGCATGATCGAGCTCGAGGGCCTGACCAAGCGGTACGGCGAGAAAGTGGCGGTCAACAACCTGACCTTCACCGTCAGACCGGGCATCGTCACGGGCTTCCTCGGTCCGAACGGTGCCGGGAAGTCCACCACCATGCGGATGATGCTCGGCCTCGACCGGCCGACCGCCGGGGACGTCCGCATCGACGGACAGCGCTACGACCGGCTCAGGGACCCGCTGAAGTACATCGGCGCCCTGCTCGACGCCAAGGCCATGCACGGCGGGCGCAGCGCCTTCAACCACCTGCTGTGCCTGGCACAGAGCAACGGCATCCCCACCGGCCGGGTGCACGAGGTGCTGGAGACCGTCGGTCTGACGTCGGTGGCGAAGAAGAAGGCCAAGGGGTTCTCGCTGGGCATGGGGCAGCGGCTGGGCATCGCGGGCGCGCTGCTCGGCGATCCGCGGATCCTGATGTTCGACGAGCCGGTCAACGGTCTCGACCCCGAGGGCATCCACTGGATCCGCAACCTGATGAAGTCGCTCGCCGCGCAGGGCCGGACGGTGTTCGTGTCCTCCCACCTGATGAGCGAGATGGCGCTGACCGCCGACCACCTCGTCGTCATCGGCCAGGGCCGGCTGCTCGCCGACACCTCGATGGCCGACTTCATCGCCCAGAACTCACGGTCGTACGTCCGTGTCCGCACCCCGCAGCGGGAGCGGCTGCTGGATGTGCTGCACGGGGCCGGGATCACCGTCGTGGAGTCCGGCGGCGAGGTGCTGGAGGTGGACGGGGACAAGTCGGAGCGGATCGGTGAGCTGGCCGCGCAGCACCAGCTCGTGCTGCACGAGCTGAGCCCCCAGCGGGCCTCCCTGGAGGAGGCGTTCATGCAGCTGACCGCGGAGTCGGTCGAGTACCACGCGCACGACGGCGGCCCCGTGGAGCGGCAGCCGTGGGGCGACGGACGGAGGAAGGACTGAGATGGCGGCGACCCAGGTCATCCGTTCGGAGTGGACGAAGATCCGCTCCGTGGCGTCCACCGTCTGGACGCTGTCCCTCGCCGTGGTGGTCACCATCGCCCTCGGCATGCTGATCTCGGCGCTGTCGAGGAACGAGTTCGACAACATGAGCCGCGGCGACCGGCTCTCCTTCGACCCGACGTTCATCAGCTTCGCCGGGATGAGTCTCGGGCAGCTCGCGATGATCGTGTTCGGGGTGCTCGTGGTGTCCAACGAGTACAGCACGGGCATGATCCGCACCTCGCTGGCGGCGGTGCCGCAGCGGGGCACCTTCCTGTTCAGCAAGATCGCGGTGGCGACCGGGCTCGCGCTCGTCGTGGGGATGGCGACCAGCTTCGTCACGTTCTTCCTCGGGCAGGCCATGCTCGGCGAGCACAAGGCGTCGATCGGCGACAGCGGCGTGCTGCGGGCGGTGATCGGCGGCGGTCTCTACATGACGCTGATCGCGGTGTTCTCGATGGGCGTGGCCGTGATGCTGCGCTCGCCGATGCTGTCGCTGGGCATCCTGATGCCGTTCTTCTTCCTGATCTCGCAGATCCTGGGCAACGTCGACGCGACGAAGAAGGTCGGCCAGTACCTGCCCGACCAGGCCGGCCGCAGGATCATGCAGGTGGTCACCCCGCTCGACGACGACACCCCGTACGGTCCCTGGGGCGGGCTGGCGATCATGGCGGCCTGGGTGGTGGCGGCGCTCGCGGGCGGGTACCTGCTGCTGAAGAAACGCGACGCGTGAAGCTTTGGGCTTTGCTTTGAGGTGAGCGGAACCGTCAGCGCCTCGATATCCTCCTAAGCCTTACGGGGGGCGCGTGCCCCGCTGTCCTGAACCTGTCGATGGGTGCGGAGCATGATCGAAGCAGTCGGCCTGACCAAGCGCTACGGCGACAAGACCGCTGTGTACAACCTTTCCTTCCAGGTACGGCCCGGCGCCGTCACCGGCTTCCTCGGGCCCAACGGCTCGGGCAAGTCGACGACGATGCGCATGATCCTCGGCCTGGACAACCCGACCGCGGGCTCGGTGACGATCGGCGGCTATCCCTACCGCAAGCTGCCGAACGCCCCCCGCCAGGTCGGCGCCCTGCTGGACGCCAAGGCCGTGCACGGCGGCCGGCACGCCCGCAACCACCTGCTGAGCCTCGCCCAGCTCTCCGGCATCCCGGCCCGGCGGGTCGACGAGGTGCTCGGTGTGGTCGGCCTCCAGGACGTGGCGCGCAAGCGCTCCAAGGGCTTCTCGCTCGGCATGGGCCAGCGGCTCGGCATCGCCGCCGCGCTCCTCGGCGACCCGCAGGTCCTGCTGTTCGACGAGCCGGTCAACGGCCTCGACCCGGAGGGCATCCTCTGGGTGCGCAACCTGATGAAGTCGCTCGCCGCGGAGGGCCGTACGGTCTTCGTCTCCTCGCACCTGATGAGCGAGATGGCCCTGACCGCGGACCACCTGATCGTCATCGGGCGCGGGCAGCTCCTCGCCGACATGAGCGTGACCGACTTCATCTCGGCCAACTCCGCGGACTTCGCGCGTGTGCGCACCCCGCACACCGAGCCCCAGCAGCGCGAGAAGCTCGCCGGTGCGCTCACCGAGGCGGGCGGCCACGTCATGCCCGAGCAGGACGGCGCGCTGCGCGTGACCGGCCTGCCGCTCCCCCGCATCAGCGACATCGCCCACGACACCGACGTACGCCTGTGGGAGCTGTCGCCGCACCAGGCCTCGCTGGAGGAGGCCTACATGCGGATGACGCAGGGGGCCGTCGACTACCGGTCGACCACCGACCAGAAGGCCGGGCTCCAGCAGCCGCTGCCGCCGGGCGTCCAGCCCCCGATGCCGGTGCCCGGCCAGGGCCAGCCCGGCTGGTACGCCCCGCCGCCCCCGCAGCAGGGCTACGCGCCGCCGCAGTCCCCGCCGGGCGCCGCTCCGGGCCCGTACGGCGCCGGGGTGCCCGGCATGCCCAACCCGTACGCCCAGCCGGTCGCGCCGGCGGCCCCCGCACCGGCACCCGCGCCCGCCGCGCAGCCGTCGGCCGCGCAGCCGCCCGCCGCCCCCGCACAGCCGGCTGCCGCACCGGCCCCCGCGGCCCCGGCCGCCGCTCCGCAGGCGCCGGAGCGGCCCGCCGCCGCGCCGCAGGCACCCGCCCCGACCACGACCACGACCGAGGACGTCCGATGAGCACGCCCCAGACCCCGGCCCCGCAGGCCGCGCCCGCCTGGCAGGCGGCACCCGGCCCCTCGTACCCCGGCTACACCTCGCCGATCCCGGTGGTGCGCACGCATCTCGGGCACGCCGTCGCCTCGGAGTGGACGAAGATCCGGTCGGTGCGCTCCACGATGTGGACGCTGGGCGTGTTCGTCCTGCTGGTCGTCGGCATCGGGCTGCTGACCGCGGCGATCGTCTCCGCGAGCGCGTCCGAGGGCGCCGTGGGGGGCGAGAACCCGCTGTCGTTCGGCTTCTTCGGGCTGCTCCTGGGCAGCATGTGCATCATCACGCTCGGCGTGCTGACCACCACCTCGGAGTACGGCACCGGCATGATCCGGACCACGATGGTGGCCTGCCCGTCGCGCGGCCGCGTGCTCGGCGCGAAGGCCCTCGTGTTCTTCCTGGTCGCCTTCGTGGTGACGCTGGTGTCGTCCCTCCTCGTCGCGCTGGTGGACGTGGCGCTGCTGACGGAGGCCCGGGACCCCTCCACCGCGGAATGGCTGAAGGGCACCGTCGGCGTGTCCCTCTACATCGCGCTGCTCGGCCTGCTCTCGCTGGCGATGGGCTCGGTCATCCGGCACTCGGCGGGCGCCATCACCATCATGATCGGCCTCGTCCTGGCGCCGCTGGTGATCGCGCTGTTCATGTTCTCGTCCTCGCTGGAGGACCTGCGCCAGGCCCTGTTCGAGTACTCGATCCCGAACCAGCTCAGCGTGTTCTACTCCACCTCGCTGACCGACACCGGACCGTCCGGCTGGGACCCGCTGTGGATCGCGCTCGGCGTGACGGCGGCGGCCCTCGGCGGCGCCTTCGTCCTGCTGCAGAAGCGCGACGTCTGATCCGGCCCGATCCGGACGAGAGGCCCTAGAACCTCGGCGCGTTACGGGACCGCTGCACCCCCGGGGTGCGGCGGTCCCGTGCGTTCCAGCACGCCTTGTGCCAGTGCCGGCGCTCGTCGACCCCGAAGTGCTCGGGCCATGCGACGACGTGCGGCACGCCGCCGGGGATGAGCTGGTCGCAGCCGGGACAGCGGTACGTCTTGCCCTGTGCGCTCGCGCCCGCCACGTGCCGCACGCTCCACTCCTCGCCGGCCCAGCTGACGCTGGACTGCCAGCCGCCGTACCGGCTCGTGCGGTCGTCCTCCGCGCTCCGGCCGGACGAGTCGTCACCCTTGGGGCGGTTGCGACGCGGGGACAAGGGACACCTCACGGGGCTATACAGGGTGCAGGGTTGCCGACCAGCCTACGCGGAGCCGTCCCGGGTACCCGGGCGGACCGATGCCGCCGGACCGCCGCCGGACCGCCGCCGGACGGCGCATTCTCCAGACAATCCGCAAATCTCCCCGTCGGACCGTGACCTCGGCACGTGTCAGGCGGTTATGCCGGGCGGGGGAGCTCCGTGTCGGAGCCAAGGAAGCAGGAAAGTCCCATGCGTGTTGGAAGTTTCGTGTTGGCGGCCCAGTTCCCGGGGCAGGGCCAGGGGGAGGCGCTGCACCGCGCCGTCCGCTCCGCGGAGGTCGCCGAGGAGTCGGGGCTGGACTCGGTCTGGCTGGCCGAGCACCACTTCGTGCCGTACGGCACGTGCCCCTCCGCGGTCACCCTGGCGGCACTGCTGCTCGGCCGCACCCGGCGTCTGCGGGTGGGTACGGCGGTGAGCGTGCTGCCCACCGTGCACCCCGTCGCCCTCGGCGAGCAGGCCGCGCTGCTCCACCTGACGAGCGGCGGCCGCTTCTCGCTGGGCGTGGGGCGCGGCGGCCCCTGGGTCGACCTGGAGGTGTTCGGCTCGGGCCTGGCGGCGTACGAGTCGGGGTTCCCGGAATCACTCGATCTGCTGGTGCGCTGGCTGCGCGACCCGTCCGTGGGGGCGGACGGCGAGCGTTTCCGCTTCCGTGAGGTACCCGTCGTACCACGGCCCTCGGAGGCCCTGACGGACGTGGCGGGCCCGGAGGTGGTCGTCGCCTGCACCTCCCCGGCGAGTGTGCGGCTGGCCGCCGAGCGGGGCCTGCCGATGCTGCTCGGCATGCACGTCGGGGACGAGGAGAAGGCGGAGATGGTCGCCCTGTGGCGGCAGCACGCGCGCGCGGCAGGCAGGCCGGCCGCGGAGATCCGGGGCGCCGGCCACGTCTCGGCGGGCGTCTGCCAGATCGCGGACCGCCGCACCGACGCCGTGGAGACGCTGGTGAAGGCGATGCCGGGCTGGCTGAGGCAGGGCCTCGACGCCCATGTGACGGTGGACGGCCGGGCCCGCGGCATGCGGGACCCGGTGGCGTACACCGAACTCCTCTGCGGGCTGCACCCGGTGGGCACGCCGCGGCTGTGCGTCGACCGCCTCGCGGCGACCAGCGAGCGAACCGGCATCTCGCGCTTCGCCCTGCTCGTCGAGGGCTCCGGCGACCTCGCGGCCACGGAGGAGAACGTACGGCGGCTGGGCTCGGAGGTCCTCCCCCACCTCCGGTGAGCGGCCCCGCCGCCGGGAAGCCTGCCGCTCCGTGCCGAGTCCTCCCCGGTCGGGAGCGGCAAGCGAGAGCCTCAGCAGTCCCGGAATTCCGGGGACTGGTTGAGCACCTGGCTGCGGACCGACGTGAAGCGGGACAGCGACTCGTCGACCGACGTGTCCAACGGGAACACCGCCACCCGGTGGCAGTTCTGGAAAGCCAGCCGGACGCCGAAGTGCCGCTGCAGGGCGCCGCGTATCGCGTCGCTCGCCAGGGCTCGCAGCAACTGACCGCGTGCCTGCTCGTCCGGCGGGGGCGTCTGGTTGTCGGCGAACCGGCCGCCGTCCACCTTCAGCTGGGCCACCAGGGAACTGATCATCTCCCATGCGTAGGGCAGGGAGGTCCGGACGCAGTCGACGAATTCTGCTTCGTCGACCTCGCCTCGCTCGGCCTGCTCGAGTAGGGCCGGTGAGACGTCGAGCGACATGGATACTCCTCTCGCACCCCCGAGGCGCAGGGGTTGCCGGACAGATAGAGGGAGTTCGCCGCGCACAGACACCGAGCACGCTGCGTACACGCACCGCGACCTCCCGTTCCCTACGGTAGGCAACGGACCGTGACCGCACCAGGAGAACGGGCACATAGGGAGCCGTGGTGGGGCGCAGTATCGGCCACTGTCGAACGTGTGTTTTCCAGGTGAAATCGTGCGGCTCCCGGGGCCGTCGTGAACGGTGGTGAGGGGAGACAGGTGGGCGAATCGCGTGGCGCGCGGGGTGTCGAGTAGCGTTGCCGACCATGCGCCTCGTCATCGCCCGGTGCTCCGTGGACTACGCGGGCCGGCTCACCGCCCACCTCCCCTCCGCCCCCCGTCTGATCCTGGTGAAGGCGGACGGCAGCGTCTCGATCCACGCGGACGACCGGGCCTACAAGCCCCTCAACTGGATGTCGCCGCCCTGCACGCTGAAGGAGGGCACGGACGCGGAGGACGGCGTCTGGACCGTCGTCAACAAAGCGGGCGAGAAGCTCATCATCACGATGGAGGAGGTCCTGCACGACTCCTCGCACGAACTCGGCGTCGATCCCGGCCTGATCAAGGACGGCGTGGAAGCACACCTCCAGGAACTCCTCGCCGACCGCATCGAGATCCTGGGCGAGGGCTACACCCTGATCCGCCGCGAGTACATGACGGCCATCGGCCCGGTCGACATCCTCTGCCGCGACGCCGAGGGCCGGACCGTCGCGGTAGAGATCAAGCGACGCGGCGAGATCGACGGCGTCGAGCAACTCACGCGCTATCTCGAACTGTTGAACCGCGATCCCCATCTGGCGCCGGTGCGGGGCGTCTTCGCCGCACAGGAGATCAAGCCGCAGGCCCGGGTGCTGGCCACGGACCGCGGCATCGGCTGCCAGGTCCTCGACTACGACGCCATGCGCGGCATCGAGGACGACAAGCTCCGGCTGTTCTGAGGCGGGCGTACGACAACGGGGGCGGGTCCTTGCGGGATCCGCCCCCTCGGTTTTGTCGCGGGGTCAGATCAGGGGGTCCGGGTCCACGGGGTCCGCGTCACCCGGGGAGGCCGAACCGACGGGAGCGGAGGAGAACGAGCTGGTCGCCGAGCTGGAGTCGCTCTCGCTCGGGGAGTCGGTCGGCTCCGGGGTGCTCGGGGTGCCGGACGGCGACGACGTGTCGCTCGGCGACTCGGAGGCGGACTGGGACGGCGTGGCGGACGGGGAGGTCGTCTGCCCGGCGGACGGGGACCTGGTCGGTGAGGGGGATGCGCCGCTGCCCGGCCCCTGCGAGCTGCTCGCCGACGGCGACGGCTGCGCCGTTCCCGTGGGCGTCGGGTCGTCCGACGTCCCCATCGTCCCGTCCGGTCCCGGATCCGTGGGCGCACCGGCGGCCTCCCCGGTGTCACCGGCGCCCGTGTCGGCGCCCGGGGTGTCGCCGTCGAGGTCGTCGTCGCCGACGCTCGTGCCGACGGTGGGGTTGACGCGCCCGGTGTCGGAGGGGGCGTTCGGGTCGTTGCCGGAGGTGGCGCCGAGGGTCACCACCGTGCCGAGGACGGCGACGAGCAGGGCGCCCGCTCCGGCCGCGACGAGGTTGCGCTTGGCCAGGCCCCGCAGGCCGCCCCGGCCGCGGTGGGCCGGGGGCGCGACGGCGGGCCGGCCGGTGACGACGGTGGGCCGGCCGGTGACGACGGTGGGCCCGGTGGGCGGCGCCGACGGGAGGGCCGCGGGGATGCCGCGGGGCGGGGACACCGGATCCTCGCGGCGGGCGCCGGGCGTCTCCTCGCCCGGCGTGGCCACGACCAGGCCGGGTATGTCGCCCGAGCGGTCGGCGACCAGGGCGAGGGCACGGCGGCCGGCGGTGGTGCCCCGCTTGTCGGCGAGGGAGCCGCGCAGTCCGATGGAGGCCTCCAGCTCGGAGCGGGCCCGGTCGAGCTGTCCGGTGCAGAGGGCGAGGACGCCCAGTTCGTGGTGGAAGTAGGCCCGGTCGGCGGACTCCCCCGCCAGGCGGGCCGCTTCGGCACCCTCGTGCAGGGCCTGCTCCCAGGCGCCCCAGTGGAGTCCGGCGGCGAAGGCGGGCGCCGCGGTGCGGGCCAGCTCGACCGCGGTGGCCCGCTCGCCCTCGGCGGGCCGTTCGGTCGCCGGGACGGTCGCGGCCAGGGCGGCGAGCACGGCGTCGGCCTCCGCGCACACCCGCGCCGGGGTGACCGAGGGGTGTCCGGCCCACCAGGCGTAGTGCTGGGCGGCGGCGTGGGCGCGGGCGGTGACGTCGTCGGCGTATCCGGCGGCCTCCAGCTGGGCCTGCACGCCGGCGGAGAGACGGTAGCGGGCGCCGACCGGGGTGACGAGTCCACAGGCGACCAGTTCGCCGAGGGCGGCGTCGGCGTGGGTGTCGCCGACCAGGGCGGGCAGATGGGCCTGGTGCGGGACCTCGCCGCCGAGGGCGACGGCGAAGCGCAGGGCGGTGCGGGCGGAGGCGCTGAGCCGGGCGGCGAGCAGGGGGGCGGGCGCGGCGGCCTCGCCCAGCGAGGGCAGGGGTATCTCCTCGGCCTCGCCGGGCGGGGTGTCGGCGGGGGCGGGGGCGGTGAACGGGCGGGCGTCCTCGAAGACGCCGAACTCGTCGACCGCGGCGGTGTCGGCCCGCAGCCGGTCGCGCTGCCGCAGCAGGGCGCCGGCCTGGACGAACCGCAGCGGCAGGCCCTCGGACTCGAACCAGAGGTCGCCGGCCCAGTTGGCCTCCTCCTCGGTGAGGACGCGGCCGACGGCCCGTTCGATCACCTCGACGCCGCCCGCGCGGTCGAGGCCGCTCAGGGCGACCTCCGCGACGGCAGAACCGGCGGTGGGCGGTGGGGTGTCGGGGGTGGTGCCGAACAGGAAGGCGCACTCGGGGGTGGCCTCCAGCAGCCCGTCGAGGTCGGCGCCGCCGAACTCCAGGTCGTCGACCACGACGACCGCGCCGATCTCGCCCACGAGGGCGCGGAGTTCCTCGTCGTCGAGGCGGCGCAGCGGGGCGTCGTAGACGGTGTGGAAGAGGTCGTGGAGGAGGTCGGCGGTGGTGCGGCGGTAACCGGTGAGGCGGACCACACCGTCGGGCGCGAGGTCCTCGCAGTCCTCGGCGACGAGGTCGAGCAGGCTGGTGCGGCCGGAGCCGGCGGGGCCGGTGAGACGGACGGAACGGCCGCGGGCCAGCAGCCGGACGAGCTGTTCGCGCTCCTCCTGGCGGCCGAGCAGGGGGTGTTCGGGCCGGGCGGGTCCGGCGGGGGCGGGCGGCCGGGCCGCGTCGTCGACCTCGGCGCGCTCCTCGAGGGTGCGCTTGGCGGGGCGTTCGGGCCGCCCGGTGGGCGGGGAGAGTTCGATCTCGCTGCCGTCGACCGGGTTGACGGTGAGGAGGTGCTCGCCGGCGACGAGTCGCACGGTGCGGGCGAGAGCCTGCCCGTGCTGTCCGAAATCGGGTGTGAGGGGGTCCCTGGAAGGGCGCGGGCGCGGCGCGTGGCCTCCCCCGTTCTCGGATGTGCTCGACCGGGAGGGACCCCCGTCGTCGCAGCCGTACTCCTCGGGTCCGCGGTGCGTCGGGTCCATAGGTCAAGCCCCCCAAGAGCGTGGTGTGGAGACAGCCCCTCCCGGCCTCGCTGCACACTGCGCTGTCGCTTCTGGTCCGGTGCCCGCTCGAGGGCTGCGGGCGCGGGCAGACGAACCGTAAACCTTCGCACAGTATCCGCGACAGCCCGGGGTGCCGTGCCGTCCGAGACGTCACGGTCCGGTGAGGATTGCGCGCGTCGTACATGTGAGGTTTGCGCGCCTCGGGTGCCCGCCGGCGACGGTCTCACACGCGCGGGAGGGACTCCACTCCGATGCCGCCCTCGATGGCGAGGATCCGGTGCAGCCGGGTGGCCACCAGGAGGCGCTGCATCTGGGGCGGTACGTCCCGCAGCACCAGGCGACGGCCGCAGCGGCCCGCCCGTCGGTGGGCGCCCATGATGACGCCGAGTCCGGTGGCGTCCCAGGAGTCGAGTTCGGACAGGTCGAGCACCAGGTCGCCGACGCCGTCGTCGACCGCCGTGTGCAGGACCGTACGGGCGTCCGCCGCGCTGCGGACGTCGAGGCGGCCCCCGACGGCCAGCTCGACGTGGTCGCCCCTGATGTGCATAGCGCTCCCCTAAGCGTGCGTCTCGTGCTCCGCGGTGGTGATTGTCCGGTGTTGCATCGTCTGACTGCGCCAAGCGGTCAGAGGTTGCCGTCTGTGAGCGAACCGATACCGAATTCACCCGCAGGGGTGAGGCCCATGGGGCCCGTGCGGTTTCAGCGCTTCCAGAAAGCCCTGCCCGCTCTGGCGTCCGATATCACCGGCGTCAACCATCCGGCGCATTCCGCGCCGGCGGAGCGAACTCCCCTCCGTATGGCTCTCGGCCGGACACTAGCGGGCGTGAGGCGCTGTGTGACCGGTTAGTAACGCGTTTCACGTCTCAGGGCGTGAGACGCCGGTCACGTCCTCAATTCCTGCCGGATTCGCACCGATTGGCCCCCTCCCGGACGGCGTCCGGCCGCCGTGACGGACGGCACGCCGCACGGCGTCGGGGACGGTCTAGATTGGCGGCATGGTCAATCTGACGCGCATCTACACCAGGACCGGCGACCAGGGCACCACCGCCCTCGGCGACATGAGCCGGGTCGCCAAGACCGACCTGCGCATCGCGGCGTACGCGGACGCGAACGAGGCGAACGCGGTCATCGGTACGGCGATCGCGCTGGGCGGGCTCGACGAGGCGATCGTCGCGGTCCTCACCCGCGTGCAGAACGACCTGTTCGACGTGGGCGCGGACCTGTCGACGCCGGTGGCGGAGAACCCGGACTTCCCGCCGCTGCGGGTCGAGCAGTTCTACGTCGACAGGCTGGAGGCCGACTGCGACCGCTTCAACGCGGAGTTGGAGAAGCTGCGGTCCTTCATCCTCCCCGGCGGTACGCCCGGCGCGGCCCTGCTGCACCAGGCGTGCACGGTGGTCCGCCGCGCCGAGCGCTCGACATGGGCCGCGCTGGAGGTGCACGGCGAGGTGATGAACCCCCTGACGGCGACCTACCTCAACCGTCTGTCGGACCTGCTGTTCATCCTGGCGCGGTCGGCCAACAAGGCCGCGGGCGACGTCCTGTGGGTTCCCGGCGGGGAGCGCTGAGGGCCCGCTAGCGGTTGTCGGCGGAGGTGCGCGCCGGCCGGTCCTTCGCCTTCGCGGACCCGTCCCCGTCCGCGCGGCCGACCGCCGGGGCCCTGCGGGGCCAGACCGTGTACGACAGGGCGATCAGACCGTGGATGCCGACCGCGCGTACGGCCGTCCACTGGAACGCGCGCAGCGAGCTGACGTCGCCGGAGTCGCCGACGTACCGGACGGCGCACTCGAGCAGGGCCAGGGCGACGGCTCCGCCGCACACGGTCCGCAGCCACAGCTTCGCCTCGTGGCGGGCGCGGGCGCGGCCGTGGCGGGGCGGCCGGGGCGGCGGCGGGCCGCCGGCGAGGCGGTGGGCGGCATGGCCGTCGAGCCAGCGGATCGTGTAGGGGCCGAAGGCGACGGTGCAGCCGATGTACAGCGCCGCCAGGCCGTGTTCCCAGCCGGGTTCGGCGCCGTTGCGCAGGTCGATCGCCGTGACGGCGAACAGGACCAGTTCCAGCACCGGCTCGCACAGCAGCAGCACCACTCCGGTGCGCCGCCACCCGAGCAGGTAGCGGGCGGCCAGTCCCAGGGCCAGCAGCACCCAGAAGCCGATCTCACAGGCGGCGATCAACCAGACGATCACGGTTCTCTCCTCTCGCTCACCCCCTCAGGCTCCCGCGCGGAGCGGCCCGGTTCGTCGTCGCCGGTGACGAACCCCCGGTACGTCGAAAGATGCAGTGCGGAACCGTTCCCGGGCACAAGGCGGCGGACGTGCGGGCCGTGTTGGATGGAGGCATGGCCGTCCGACTTCCCCGCCCGCACCGCTTCGACGTGGTCGCCGCCGTCGGCGGGCTCCTGGGCGGAGTGCTGCTGTGGGGCATCGGCCTGGGCGTCCGCCCGGCCGACGATCCGCTCGTGCTGTTCGACGGCCGCTGGCCGGTCCTGCTGCCGCTCCTGGTGATGGCCGGCTGCGAACTGCTGCGCCGGGCCGCCCCGCGCACCGCGCTGCTGACCGGCACGGCCGCGCTGGCCCTGGACACGGTCACCCGGGGCAGCGTCGTCACACTGATCATGTTCACCGACCTCGTGTACGCGGCCGTGCTGTACGGCACGCCCGCCGCGGCCCGGCGCGTCCCGTGGATCGTCGGGCTGCTGACGGTGGCGGCGACGGTGGTGCCGTTCGCCATCTGGCGGGTGCCCGAGGCGCTGCTGATCGGGGTGGCCGTCGGGGTGGTGTCCTTCGCGCCCGCCTCCACCGGTCTGATCGTCCGCAACCACCGCGACGCCGCCCTGGCCGCCCGGTTGCGCGCCGAACAGACCGCGCTGCTCGCCGAGATGGACCGCACCCAGGCGGTGACCGCGGAACGCGCCCGGATGGCCCGCGAGCTGCACGACATAGTCGCCAACCACCTCTCGGCGATCGCCATCCACTCCACGGCCGCGCTCTCCCTGGACGACCCGGACACCTCGCGGCAGGCGCTGTCGGTGATCCGGGAGAACAGCGTGGACGGCCTGGCCGAGATGCGGCGGCTGATCGGGATCCTGCGGGACGGCAGCGGGGACCGCGAACCGGCCGCCGCCCCCACCCTCGACGGACTGGGCGACCTGGTGGAGGGCGCCCGCGCCAACGGGCTGGACGTGACCCTGCACGCCGACCACGGCACGGTGCCCGCACCGGTCGAACTGGCCGCCTACCGCATCGTCCAGGAGTCCCTGACCAACGCCCTCAAGCACGCCTCGGCGGGCCCGGTCGCCGTCACGCTCGCCCGGCGGGACGGGGTGCTCGACGTGCGGGTGACCAGCCCGTACGGCCACCGGGAGGGCCCTCGTGCGCCCGGCTCCGGGGCCGGCCTGGTCGGGATGCGGGAGCGGGCCACGCTGCTGGGCGGCACCTTCACGGCCGGTCCCGAGGACACGTCGTGGACCGTCCGCGCCTCGCTGCCGATCACCGAGGGGGACCCTCCCGAGTGAGCCGCGCCCCCGAGCCCGCCGCCGTCCGCTCCGCCCCCTCAGCCCTCTCAGCCCTTTCCGTCACCGCCGTCACCGCCGTCACCGAGGGAGTCACCACATGATCCGCGTCCTCGTCGCCGAGGACCAGTCCGCCGTCCGCGCCGGTCTGGTCCTCATCCTGCGCAGCGCCCCCGACCTGGAGGTGGTCGGCGAGGCCGCCGACGGGGAGCAGGCGGTGTCGCTGGCCCGCGAATTGCGGCCGGACGTGGTGCTGATGGACGTGCAGATGCCGCGGCTGGACGGGGTGTCGGCGACCCGGAAGGTGGTCGAGGAGGGGCTCGCGGACGTGCTGGTGCTGACCACCTTCGACCTCGACACGTACGTGTTCGGGGCGTTGCGGGCGGGCGCGGCCGGGTTCCTGCTGAAGAACACCGAGGCGAGGGACCTGATCGAGGCGGTCCGTACCGTCGCGCGCGGCGAGGGCGTCGTGGCGCCCGCCGTGACGCGGCGTCTCATCGCGGAGTTCGCGGCGAGCCCGGCGCCGGGGCCGAAGACCGATCCGGCGGTGCTGGATTCGCTGACCCGGCGCGAGCGGGAGGTACTGGTCTGTCTCGGTGAGGGGCTGTCCAACGCGGGGATCGCGGAGCGTCTGGACATGGCCGAGGCGACGGTGAAGACGCACGTCAGCAGAGTGCTGGGCAAGCTGGAGCTGCGCAGCCGGGTGCAAGCGGCCGTGCTGGCGCAGGAGTTGGGGATCTAGAGCCGGGCCGGAACCGGGTACCGCAGAGTGGTCCAGACCTATTGACCTGTGGTCCAGACCTTTCTATTCTCGCGGCACCGTGGGTGTGAAGGCTCAGTCACACCCCCCACCCCCGCTCTTTCACAGAGGAGGCGCTGCATGCGCTTCGGACACAGAGCCGTGGCAGGTCTCGCGACCCTGCTGCTCCCCCTGGCCGGTCTGGTCGGCCTCGCGAGCCCGGCCCAGGCCGCGACATCCGCCACCGCCACCTACGCCAAGCCCTCCGACTGGGGCACCGGCTTCGAGGGCAAGTGGACGGTGAAGAACACCGGCACCACGACCATCAGCTCCTGGACCGTCGAGTGGGACTTCCCCTCCGGCACGTCCGTCACCTCCGCCTGGGACGCCGACGTCACCTCCGCCGGCACCCACTGGACCGCCAAGAACAAGTCCTGGAACGGCTCCCTCGCCCCCGGCGCCTCCGTCTCCTTCGGCTTCAACGGCGCCGGCACCGGCTCCCCGTCCAACTGCAAGCTCAACGGCGGCAGCTGCGACGGCACCTCGGTCCCCGGTGACGCGGCCCCCTCCGCGCCGGGCACCCCCACCGCCTCCGACATCACCGACACCTCGGTGAAACTGGCCTGGAGCGCGGCCACCGACGACAAGGGCGTCAAGAACTACGACGTCCTGCGCGACGGCGCCAAGGTCGCCACGGTGACGACGACCTCGTACACCGACACCGCGCTGACCGCCGGCACCGACTACTCCTACACCGTGCAGGCCCGTGACACCGCCGACCAGACCGGCCCGGTCAGCGGCGCCCGCGCCGTGCGCACCACCGGCGGCACCACCGAACCCCCGCCCGCCGGCGGCAAGGTCAAGCTCGGCTACTTCACCGAGTGGGGCGTCTACGGCCGCAACTACCACGTCAAGAACCTGGTGACCTCCGGCTCCGCCGCGAAGATCACCCACATCAACTACGCGTTCGGCAACGTCAAGAACGGGCAGTGCACCGTCGACGACACCTACGCCGCCTACGACAAGGCCTACACCGCCGACCAGTCCGTCAGCGGCACCGCCGACACCTGGGACCAGCCGCTGCGCGGCAACTTCAACCAGCTCCGCCAGCTCAAGGCGAAGTACCCGCACATCAAGGTGCTGTACTCCTTCGGCGGCTGGACCTACTCCGGCGGCTTCGGCCAGGCCGCGGCCAACGCGACCGCCTTCGCCAAGTCCTGCAAGGCCGTCGTGGAGGACCCGCGCTGGGCCGACGTCTTCGACGGCATCGACATCGACTGGGAGTACCCGAACGCCTGCGGCCTGACCTGTGACACCAGCGGGCCGGCCGCCTTCAAGACCCTCTCGCAGGCCCTGCGCGCCGAGTTCGGCCCGAACTACCTGGTCACCGCGGCCATCACCGCCGACGGCTCCTCCGGCGGCAAGATCGACGCGGCCGACTACGGCGGCGCCGCCCAGTACCTCGACTGGTACAACGTGATGACGTACGACTACTTCGGCGCCTTCGACAAGGACGGCCCGACCGCCCCGCACTCCCCGCTCACCTCGTACGCCGGGATCCCGGCCGCGGGCTTCAACTCCGCCGACGCCATCGCCAAGCTGAAGGCGAAGGGCGTCCCGTCCGCCAAGCTGCTGCTCGGCATCGGCTTCTACGGCCGCGGCTGGACCGGCGTCACCCAGGCCGCCCCCGGCGGCACGGCGACCGGAGCGGCCCCCGGCACCTACGAGGCGGGCATCGAGGACTACAAGGTCCTCAAGACGTCCTGCCCCGTCACCGGCACCATCGCCGGCACGGCCTACGCGTACTGCGGCACCAACTGGTGGTCCTACGACACCCCGTCGACGATCGCCGGAAAGATGACCTGGGCCAAGAACCAGGGCCTGGGCGGCGCCTTCTTCTGGGAGTTCAGCGGCGACACCGGCAACGGCGAGCTGGTGAGCGCCATCAACAGCGGACTGTCGTAAGGATCCGCCCGGTCAAGCGACGTCGGGGGGGCCCCCCCCCCCCCCCGGGGGGGCCCCCCCGGGGGGGGGCCCCCCCCGCCCCCGTCCCCCCCCGGCCCGGGGGGGGCCCCCCCCGCCCCCCCCGGATACGGGGCGCGCGGGCCCCGCGCCCCCGGGGGGGGGGGGGCGCCACACCACCCGGGGTGGGGCTCCCGCCCCCCCCGGCCCCCCCCGGGGGGCCCCCCCCCCGCCCCCGGCGGGGGGCCCCCCGACGTCGCTGTGCCACGCTATGCCACGTTCACCCGCTGGCCGGGCGGGGCCGCCTCGAGCCACGCGAGGAATCCGGTCAGCGCGTCCTCGCTCATCGCCAGTTCGAGACGCGTGCCCCGGTGCACGCAGGTGAGGACGACCGCGTCGGACAGCAGCGCCAGCTCCTCCTCGCCCTCGGGGAGCCGGCGGCCGGCCACCTCGATCGAGGCACGCTCCAGCACGCGGCGCGGGCGGTAGGCGTAGGAGAAGACGCGGTACCACTCGATGCGGTCGCCGTTGTAGCGGGCGACGCCGTAGCTCCAGCCCTTTCCGCTCGTGTCCGCGTTCTCGGGGACGTCCCAGCGCAGGGAACAGTCGAAGGTACCGCCGGAACGCTGGATGAGTCTGCGGCGCAGGCCGAAGACGAACAGCCCCAGCACCACCAGGGCCACGACAATTCCGCACACAGTCAGAGCGAGGACCATCGACACCGACCTCCTCGTCTCCTAGGTACCGAAAATAGGTAACGGAACGGAAAAAACATCCAGATCTGCCTCAGCCGCGGTCGGCTCCGGATCGCTCCGGTGCCGGCCGCGGCTGAGTGACGTCGTCACACGGCGAGCCGGGTCAGTGGACCGCCGCCGCACGCAGTCGTACGTCGGCCCGGCGCTGGGCGGCGGCGTCGGCCTCCGCATGCGCGCGCTCGAGCGCCCGCTCCGCGCGCTGGACGTCGATCTCCTCCGACAGCTCGGCGATCTCGGCCAGCAGGGACAGCTTGTTGTCCGCGAACGAGATGAAACCGCCGTGCACCGCGGCGACGACCGTTCCGCCGTCACTCGTACGGATGGTCACCGGGCCCGACTCCAGCACACCGAGCAGCGGCTGGTGACCGGGCATGACGCCGATGTCGCCGGACGTGGTGCGCGCGACGACCAGGGTGGCCTCGCCGGACCAGACCTCTCGGTCGGCCGCGACCAGCGCGACGTGCAGCTCAGCAGCCAAGGTGGCTCCTCGGGTCACCACCCGGCGGGTCTGCCGGGTGTTGGTTACAAGTCTAATAGGCGTGGAAGAGGGGGCGGGACGCCCCCGCCCCCTCACACGAACTCACAGCTCAGGACTCAGCGGCTCCCGAGGTCAGGAGACGCCCAGCTCCTTCGCGTTCTTCTTGAGGTCCTCGAGACCACCGCACATGAAGAACGCCTGCTCCGGGAAGTGGTCGTACTCGCCGTCGCAGATCGCGTTGAAGGCCCTGATGGACTCCTCCAGCGGCACGTCCGACCCGTCGACGCCGGTGAACTGCTTGGCGACGTGGGTGTTCTGGGACAGGAAGCGCTCCACGCGACGGGCGCGGTGGACGACGAGCTTGTCCTCTTCGCCCAGCTCGTCGATACCGAGGATCGCGATGATGTCCTGGAGGTCCTTGTACTTCTGCAGGATCGTCTTGACGCGCATGGCGGCGTCGTAGTGGTCCTGCGCGATGTACCGCGGGTCCAGGATGCGGGACGTGGAGTCCAGCGGGTCCACGGCCGGGTAGATGCCCTTCTCCGAGATCGGACGGGACAGAACCGTCGTCGCGTCGAGGTGGGCGAAGGTGGTGGCCGGGGCCGGGTCGGTCAGGTCGTCCGCGGGGACGTAGATCGCCTGCATCGAGGTGATCGAGTGACCACGGGTCGAGGTGATGCGCTCCTGGAGGAGACCCATCTCGTCGGCCAGGTTCGGCTGGTAGCCCACCGCGGAGGGCATACGGCCGAGCAGGGTCGACACCTCGGAACCGGCCTGCGTGAAGCGGAAGATGTTGTCGATGAAGAACAGCACGTCCTGCTTCTGCACATCGCGGAAGTACTCCGCCATGGTCAGGCCCGCGAGGGCCACGCGCAGACGGGTGCCCGGGGGCTCGTCCATCTGGCCGAAGACCAGGGCGGTCTTGTCGATGACGCCCGAGTCCGACATCTCCTCGATGAGGTCGTTGCCCTCACGGGTGCGCTCACCGACACCGGCGAACACGGAGACACCGTCGTGGTTGTTGGCGACGCGGTAGATCATCTCCTGGATGAGCACCGTCTTGCCGACGCCGGCACCACCGAACAGGCCGATCTTTCCACCCTTGACGTACGGGGTGAGGAGGTCGATGACCTTGACGCCGGTCTCGAACATCTCGGTCTTCGACTCGAGCTCGTCGAAGTTCGGGGCCTTGCGGTGGATGGTCCAGCGCTCGCCCGAGTACTGCTCGTCGACGTTCAGCACCTCACCGAGGGTGTTGAACACCTTGCCCTTGGTGAAGTCGCCGACCGGGACGGTGATGCCCGTACCGGTGTCGGTGACGGCGGCCTGACGGACCAGGCCGTCGGTGGGCTGCATGGAGATGGTGCGGACCAGGCCGTCACCCAGGTGCTGGGCGACCTCCAGGGTCAGGATCTTCTTCTCGCCCGCGTTCGCCGGGTCGGCGACCTCGACGTGGAGGGCGTTGTAGATCTCCGGCATCGCGTCGACGGGGAACTCCACGTCGACGACCGGGCCGATGACCCGGGCGACGCGGCCCGTGGCCGTCGCGGTCTCAACAGTGGTGGTCATTAGCGGTCACTCCCCGCGGTCGCGTCGGCCAGGGCGCTGGCGCCACCGACGATCTCGCTGATTTCCTGGGTGATTTCGGCCTGGCGGGCCGCGTTGGCAAGCCGGGAGAGCGTCTCGATCAGCTCTCCGGCGTTGTCGGTGGCCGACTTCATCGCGCGCCGCGTGGCGGCGTGCTTGGAGGCGGCCGACTGGAGGAGCGCGTTGTAGACGCGGCTCTCCACATAGCGGGGCAGCAGCGCGTCGAGGACGTCCTCCGCCGACGGCTCGAAGTCGTACAGCGGAAGGATCTCGTCCTTCGCCTTCGACTCCTGGGCCACCTCGTCGAGGCTGAGCGGCAGCAGACGGTCGCCGAGCGCCGTCTGCGTCATCATCGACACGAACTCGGTGAACACGATGTGGATCTCGTCCACACCGCCGTCCGCCGTCTCCTTCTCGATGGCCTCGATCAGAGGGGCCGCGACCTTCTTGGCGTCCGCGTACGTCGGCTCGTCGGTGAAGCCCGTCCACGACTCCGCGACCTTGCGCTCACGGAAGTTGTAGTGGGCAAGACCGCGCCGGCCGACGATGTACGTCTCGACCTGCTTGCCCTCGGACTCGAGGCGCGCCGTCAACTGCTCCGCGGCCTTGATGGCGTTGGCGTTGAAGGCGCCCGCGAGACCGCGGTCGCTCGTCAGGAGCAGCACCGCGGACCGCACGACCTTCTCGGCCTGCGTGGTCAGCGGGTGCCGCGTGTTCGAGCCGGTACCGACCGCCGTGACCGCGCGGGTCAGCTCGGCCGCGTACGGCGTGGAGGCCGCCACCTTGCGCTGCGCCTTGACGACACGCGAGGCGGCGATCATCTCCATCGCCTTGGTGATCTTCTTGGTCGCGGTGACGGATCGGATGCGACGCTTGTAGACCCGGAGCTGGGCTCCCATGAGTCAGGTCCCTTCCTACGTCACTTGGCGGCGGACGGGGCGTCCTCGCCGAGCAGCCTGCCGTCCGAGGTCTCGAACTGCTTCTTGAACTCGGCGATGGCGTCCGCGACGGCGGCCAGGGTGTCGTCCGACATCTTGGCGCCCTCGCGGATGGAGGTCATGAGGCCCTGCTCCTTGCGGTGCAGGTACTCCAGCAGCTCCTTCTCGAAGCGGCGCACGTCGTTGACCGGCACGTCGTCCATCTTGCCGGTGGTGCCGGCCCAGATGGAGACGACCTGGTCCTCGGTGGCCATCGGCTGGTACTGCGCCTGCTTCAGCAGCTCGACCATGCGCGAACCGCGCTCCAGCTGCGCCTTCGACGCGGAGTCCAGGTCGGAACCGAAGGCGGCGAACGCCTCCAGCTCACGGAACTGGGCCAGGTCGACGCGGAGACGGCCGGAGACCTGTCGCATCGCCTTGTGCTGCGCGGAACCACCGACTCGGGAGACGGAGATACCGACGTTCAGCGCGGGGCGCTGACCGGCGTTGAACAGGTCCGACTCCAGGAAGCACTGGCCGTCGGTGATGGAGATGACGTTGGTCGGGATGAACGCCGAGACGTCGTTGGCCTTGGTCTCGACGATCGGCAGACCGGTCATCGAACCCGCGCCCATGTCGTCGGAGAGCTTGGCGCAGCGCTCCAGCAGACGCGAGTGCAGGTAGAAGACGTCACCCGGGTAGGCCTCGCGGCCCGGCGGGCGGCGCAGCAGCAGGGACACGGCGCGGTAGGCGTCGGCCTGCTTCGACAGGTCGTCGAAGATGATGAGGACGTGCTTGCCCTCGTACATCCACTGCTGACCGATGGCCGAACCGGTGTACGGCGCCAGGTACTTGAAGCCGGCCGGGTCGGACGCCGGGGCGGCGACGATGGTCGTGTACTCCAGCGCGCCGTTCTCCTCCAGCGCGCGGCGGACCGACGCGATGGTCGAGCCCTTCTGGCCGATGGCGACGTAGATGCAGCGGACCTGCTTGTTCACGTCGCCGGAGCGCCAGTTGTCGCGCTGGTTGATGATCGTGTCGACGGCCAGAGCGGTCTTGCCGGTCTGACGGTCACCGATGATCAGCTGACGCTGGCCACGGCCGATCGGGGTCATCGCGTCGACGGCCTTGTAGCCCGTCTCCATCGGCTCGTGCACCGACTTGCGCTGCATGACCGTGGGGGCCTGCAGCTCGAGGGCGCGGCGCCCGGACGTCTCGATCTCGCCGAGGCCGTCGATCGGGTTGCCGAGCGGGTCGACGACGCGGCCGAGGTAACCCTCGCCCACCGCGACCGAGAGGACCTCACCGGTACGCGTGACCGGCTGACCCTCCTCGATGCCGCTGAACTCGCCGAGGACGACGCAGCCGATCTCGCGCTCCTCGAGGTTGAGGGCGAGACCGAGGGTGCCGTCCTCGAACTTCAGCAGTTCGTTGGCCATGGCCGAGGGGAGGCCCTCGACCTTCGCGATGCCGTCGCCGGCAAGGCTGACCGTACCGACCTCCTCGCGCGAGGCCGCGTCCGGCTTGTACGACTGGACGAAGTTCTCCAGTGCGTCCCGGATCTCCTCCGGCCGGATCGTGAGCTCCGCCATCTGGGTTCCCTGCTCTCCTTGTTGGGCCCGAAGTTTCTTTGGGGGATCTGGGGGCTCCCCCAGAAACTTTGCATCCTCTGCACGGCCCAACCAGGGCCGTAAGAACTACTACGTGTTGAGTTGCTGCTAGCTCGCCATGCGGCGGGCGACGTCCTCGATACGGTCCGCGAGCGAGCCGTTGATCACCTCGTCACCGACCTGCACCCGGATCCCGCCGAGGACCTCGGGGTCCACGTCGAGGTTGAGGTGCATCGTGCGGCCGTAGAGCTTCGCGAGGGCGGCGCCCAGGCGCTGCCTCTGCGGGTCGCTCAGCGGCACCGCCGAGGTGACGACGGCCACCATGCGGTCCCGGCGCGCGGCGGCGAGCTTGGACAGGGACTCGAGTCCCGCTTCCAGGCTACGGCCTCGCGGCGCGGTCACAAGGCGCGTCACCAGACGCTCGGTGGCCGCGTCCGCCCGACCGCCGAGCAGGCTGCGCAGCAGCTCGCCCTTGGCCGACGCGGTGGCCTTCCGGTCGGTCAGCGCAGCGCGCAGCTCCACGTTCGAGGTGACGATCCGCCCGAAGCGGAACAGCTCGTCCTCGACGTCGTCGAGCGTGCCGGCCCGCTGCGCGGCGGTGAGGTCCGCGACGTCCGCCAGCTGCTCCAGCGCGTCCACCAGGTCGCGCGACTGCGACCAGCGGGAACGCACCAGGCCGGCGACCAGGTCGGCGGCGGTGCCGCTGATCTGGGTGCCGAGCAGGCGCTGGGCCAGCTCGGCCTTGGCCTCGCCGGACTGCGCCGGGTCGGTCAGGACCCGACGCAGCGACACCTCGCGGTCGAGCAGCGCGGTGACGGCCGCCAGCTCGGCGGCGAGCTGCGCCGCGTCCACGGACGTGTTGTCCGTCAGCGCGTCGAGACGCTCGCGTGCGGCTGCCAGGGCCTCGCGGCTCGCTCCGTTCATCGCGACGCCTCGGCCTTCTCCTCGAGCTCGTCGAGGAAGCGGTCGATGACGCGGCTCTGGCGGGCGTGGTCCTCGAGGGACTCGCCGACGAGCTTGCCGGCCAGTTCGGTGGCGAGCTTGCCGACGTCCTGGCGCAGCGCGGACGCGGCGGCCTTGCGGTCGGCCTCGATCTGGGAGTGACCGGCGGCGACGATCTCCTCGCGCTGACGCTGGCCCTCGGCGCGCATCTCCGCGATGAGGGTCGCGCCCTGCTCCTGCGCCTCCTGGCGCAGACGCGCGGCCTCGTGCCGGGCCTCGGCGAGCTGAGCCTTGTACTGCTCAAGCACGCTCTTTGCCTCGGTCTGCGCGGCCTCGGCCTTCTCGATACCGCCCTCGATGGCCTCGCGGCGCTCTTCCAGAACCTTGTTGATGTTCGGAAGGAGCTTCCAGGCAAGGAAGCCGAAGACGATGACGAAGGCGATGAGGCCGATGACAAGCTCGGGGATCGGCGGGACGAGGGGGTTTTCCGTCTCCCCCTCAGCCGCCAGAATGAGCAGCTGGCTCATGTCGTTGCCTTTCGTCTGGGTTGCTGGTCGTCAGCCTGAGTGATCAGGAGCCGTAGACGAACGGCATAACCAGACCGATCAGGGCGAGCGCCTCACAGAAGGCGAAGCCGAGGATCTGGTTGGCGCGGATCAGGCCGGCGGCCTCGGGCTGGCGGGCCAGGGCCTGGGTGCCGTTACCGAAGATGATGCCGACGCCGACGCCGGGGCCGATGGCGGCGAGACCGTAGCCGATGGAGCCGAGCGCCTTCAGGTCACCGGTGACAGCGGCGAGAGTCTGGGACATGCCAGTTCTTCCTTCTCTTTCAAGGACCGATGGGGAGGTTGGCCATCGGACGTCTGGGGGTTGGGAGGTGGCGGTGCTCAGTGGTGCTCGGCGAGCGCGCCCTGAATGAAGCTGCAGGTCAGGAGCACGAAGACGTACGCCTGAAGGGCCTGGACGAACAGCTCGAAGGCCGTCATGACGATGACCATGATGAACGAGACGCCGGCGTAGGCGATGCCGATGCCGTTCAGCAGGTACCAGCTGGCGATCGTGAAGAGCAGCAGCAGCGTGTGGCCCGCGAACATGTTCGCGAAAAGTCGTACGGCGTGGGTGAACGGGCGGACGAGCAGGTTCGAGAAGAACTCGATCGTCATCGACAGCGGCAGCACCGCGCCCAGCGACTTGTCGTATCCGGTGAAGTTCTTGAAGGCACCGACGAACCCGTGACGCTTGAAGGTCAGCGACACCCACAGGACGTAGACGATCAGTGCGAGTACCAGGGGGTACGAGATGATCGACGTGACCGGGAACTGGGCGAGCGGAACGATCGACCAGAGGTTCATCATCCAGATGAAGAAGAACAGGGAGACGACGAGCGGAACGTACTTCTCGCCTTCCTTCTTGCCGATGGTCTCGTAGACGACACCGCGACGGATGAAGTCGTAGCCGGCCTCGGCCACCATCTGGAGCTTGCCCGGGACCACCTTCGGCTTGCGGAAGGCGGCCCAGAAGAAGCCGATGACGACGATCGAGCCGAGCAGCGCCAGCAGCATCGTCTTGTTGAAGTAGACGGCGTCGTCCTGGTGGCCCAGCAAGGGCTCGAACAGGAACGAGTGCAGGCCGGGGGCCGGGAAGCCACAGCCGTCGAAGATGTGGCAGTCGGTCTCGAAGGCGAGCACCTGCGTCGGGTCAGCACTCACCGCGGGCTCCTTCAGCGTGGCGCATAGGTACGGCAACCTCGTTGTGTCGGCGCGGCGCGGGGCCGCGGTTCGGCACGGGACTGGTGTTACGGATGTGGGGGCGGCTTGGGGGCATCTCGCCTCGCGATTGAGCAGGCGTCAGCTCGAATGCCCGCGCCCGCGATGCCGCAGTTGGCACCGGACGATAGCAGGATCTCTCAGGCGCCTTTATCCCGGCCCTACCTCTCACGACGAGTGCCCCGATTTGTGGGACTGCTCGCCCTTGACGGAAGCGCTCGGCTCGGGTTCGACGTAGAGGATCTTGGACTTCATGTGAGCCCGCGCCTGAGCAGCGATCCAGGCCAGCGTGCAGACGAGCAGGGAGACCGCGAACGCCCTGGGGTTGAACAACGTCGTGTTCTTGAACGCGGCCACGAAGACGAACAGCAGCAGGATCTGCGCCGCGTAGAGCATCAGGCCCATGGCCTGGAACAGGTGCGGAAGCGATTTGGCGGTGCGCTGGAGCACGTAGAGGCCGATCCCCATGAAGAGGATGACCACCACTGTCGCGACACCGGCCCCGATCGCACCCTTGCCACCCGCGACCACGCCGCTGACGACGGCGGCGATCGCGCCGACGGCAGCCGTGGGCACGGCGGCCTGAGCCAGAATCCGGACGTCGTTGGACGGCATGGCGGCAACTCCGCTTTCAAAGGGGGGCAGGGTGTCGTCATGGACGAGCGTAGTCCCCGTCCGAGGGGCGAAGGACCGCACGCCGACCTCGCGACCGAGGGGCCGTGGCACACGGTCCTTCGGTTCCATCCGGGGTTCTCGTGAACCGTATCACAAACTATTTGATGAGGTCTTTACCTGGATGGTGTGCCCGGTGTCACACATGAGAGTGAGACTGCGCGTCTGCGCAGGAACCGCGACCACTTGTCTGGTATTGGGCATCTTTGCCCACCCGCGGTTTCCCCACGACTTGGCAATGCTCTAGTCAGATTCTTACCTTGCCGCACGCGAGCGGGGCCCGACGGCGGTCGCCCCGTTGGCCCCGGAGACACCCACCGCCACGGGCGTGCGGTGCGCCCGCTCCTCGTCCTCGGCGCCGTCCCCGCGCTCCTCCCCGGCCTCCGCCGCCGGGACCTGCGCCGGTTCCGGCAGGACCTTGCGGCGCCGGTAGCGGGGCGGCACGAAGGACTCGGCCCAGCGCGGGGCGCGCGGCGTGAAACGCGGCAGCAGGAGCAGGCCCAGGCCGATCGCGCTGAGGATCACGACACCGAGGACGATCCACATGGACGCGGAGTTGACCGAGTAGGTCAGGGCGCCGAAGGCGATCAGCGCCGACCAGAAGTACATGATCAGCACCGCGCGGCTGTGCGAGTGGCCGATCTCCAGCAGCCGGTGGTGCAGGTGCCCGCGGTCCGCGGCGAACGGCGACTGGCCGCGCCAGGTGCGGCGCACGATCGCCAGGATCAGGTCGGCGGCCGGGATCGCGATGATGGTCAGCGGCAGCAGCAGCGGGATGTAGACGGGGACCGTCTGGTGGACCGTGGCGCGCTCCGAACCGGAGAACAGGTTCATCACGTCCGGGTCGACCTGGCCCGTGATGGAGATCGCGCCCGCCGCCAGCACCAGTCCGATCAGCATCGAACCGGAGTCGCCCATGAAGATGCGCGCGGGGTGCATGTTGTGCGGCAGGAAGCCCAGGCACATGCCCATCAGGATCGCCGCGAACAGGGTGGCGGGGGCCGCGGCCTCGATGCCGTACGAGTACCAGATGCGGTAGGCGTACATGAAGAACGCGGCGGAGGCGATGCACACCATGCCGGCGGCGAGGCCGTCCAGGCCGTCGACGAAGTTGACCGCGTTGATGGTGATGACGACCAGCGCGACCGTCAGCAGGGTCCCCTGCCACGGGGTCAGCGCGACCGTGCCCACGCCGGGGACCGGCAGCCACAGGATGGTCAGACCCTGCATGACCATGACGCCGGCGGCGATCATCTGGCCGCCCAGCTTGATCAGGGCGTCGATCTCGAACTTGTCGTCGAGCACGCCGATCAGCCAGATCAGCGCCGCGCCGGAGAGCAGGGCGCGCGGCTCGTTCGACTTCTCGAAGACCTGGTTGAGGTTGGTCAGGTGGTCGGCGACCAGCAGGCCCGCGCACAGGCCGAAGAACATGGCGATCCCGCCGAGGCGCGGAGTGGGTTCCCGGTGCACGTCACGGGCCCGGATCTCCGGCATCGCCCCCGCGACGATCGCGAACTTCCGTACCGGCCCTGTCAGCAGATACGTCACCGCGGCCGTCACGCAGAGCGTCAGCAGGTATTCACGCACAGGCTTCCCCACAGGTCTCGCTGGCCATCTCAGCCCCACACCCTAGCGATGCACGCATATGGTTGGGGACTTCCGGGTAGCGACGATGGTTGCACGTGCGGCTGTGCACGGGTCGGCGCCTGCCCCGCTTCAGCCGGGATACGGCGGAAACACCGCTGTCAGTTCCCGCACTTCCTCCCGTACCTGCCCGCCCTCGGCCTCGCCCCGCAGCACGCCCGCCATCAGCTTGGCGATCCGCGCCATCTCCGTCTCCCCCATGCCCTGCGTGGTCACCGCGGCCGTGCCCAGACGCAGTCCGCGCAGGTGGGCGGCCGCGACACCGCCGGCTCCGCCGTAGGGCAGCACGCAGCAGTCCAGGACCATCCCGGCCGCCGCGAGCAGGCCGCGGGCGGTCCGTCCGTCGACGCCGAGGGGCGACGGATCGACGGTGATGAGGTGGGTGTCCGTGCCGCCCGTGGTGACGGCCATCCCCTCCGCCTCCAGGCGGGCCGCCAGCACCCTCGCGTTGGCGACCACCCGATGGGCGTACCGGGCGAACGCCGGCGTCGCCGCCTCGCCGAACGCGACCGCCTTCGCGGCGATGGTGTGCATCTGCGCGCCGCCCTGCGTGAACGGGAACACGGCCCGGTCCACCCGCTCCGCCAGCTCGGCGCCGCACAGGATCATGCCGCCGCGCGGCCCGCGCAGCACCTTGTGCGTGGTGGCGCACACGACGTCGGCGTACGGCACCGGGTTCGGGGCCGCTCCCCCGGCGACCAGGCCGATGGGGTGGGCGGCGTCGGCGATGAGGTAGGCGCCGACCTCGTCGGCCACCTCGCGGAAGAAGGCGTGGTCGATGTGCCGGGGGTAGGCGATGGAGCCGCAGACGATCGCCTTGGGGCGGTGGCTGCGGGCCAGCGTGCGGACCTGCTCGTGGTCCATGAGACCGGTCTCCGCGTCCACCCCGTACGGCACGAAGTCGAACCAGCGGCCGGAGAAGTTCGCCGGCGAGCCGTGCGTGAGGTGGCCGCCGTGGGCCAGGCCCAGGGCCAGGACGGTGTCACCGGGGCGCAGGAGGGCGGCGTAGGCCGCGAGGACGGCCGAGGAGCCGGAGTGCGACTGGACGTTGACGTGCTCGGCCCCGAACAGCGCCTTGGCCCGTTCCACGGCGAGGCGTTCGGCCATGTCCACGATCTCGCAGCCGCCGTGGTGGCGGGCGCCCGGGTAGCCCTCGGCGTACTTGTTGGCCAGCGACGAGCCGAGCGCGGCCAGCACGGCGGGCGAGGTGAAGTTCTCGGCGGCGATCAGCTGCAGCGACGACGCCTGCCGCTCGCGTTCCCCGAGCAGGATCTCGGCGAGCGCGGGGTCCTGCCGGTGCAGGACGTCGGCCTCGATGGCATGGGTGACCGGCATGGTGGGCTCCGGGGCGTCGACGGTGACGTACGTCCAATGTAGGCCGCCACCGCTCCAGCCGCCCGCTTCCCGCCTCCTCGCGCACCCCGTGCTTCCCCCGGCGGGTCGTGTGCGTCTCAGGCCCGCGCCGGGACTCCCGTCAGCGCCGTCACCACGGGATCCAGCGCCTGGTGTATCTCGTCGCCGATCGAGCGGAAGAAGGGCAGGGGTGCGCCGTACGGGTCGTACACCTCGTCCGCCTCCGCCGTGGGGGCCAGCAGCCAGCCGCGGAGCGCGGCGGCGGCGCGGACCAGGGCGCGGGCCCGCATCACCACGCCCTCCTCCAGCGGGGGAAGGGTGACCGGGTCGATCGCGTCGACCAGGCGGGTGAACTCCTTCAGCGTGAAGGTGCGCAGGCCCGCCGAGTGGCCCATGGAGATGACCTGGGCGCGGTGGTCCCGGGTGGCGGTCAGCACCAGGTCGGCCATGATGACGTGCTCGTCGAGCAGCTCGCGGCCGGTGAAGCCGGAGGCGTCCGCGCCGAAGTCGGCCAGCACGGTCTCCGCGTTGGCCTCCATCGGCGCGCCCTCGTGGCCCCAGGTGCCCGCGCTCTCCACGATCAGCCCGCCGCCGAGCACCCCGAGCCGCTGCGACACGAAATGCCGGGTCAGCCGCTCGGTGATCGGCGAGCGGCAGACGTTGCCGGTGCTGACGTGGAGGATGCGGAAGGTGTCGCGCGGGAACCCGAACGTCGTCGTCTGTTCCGCGGCACGCTCCCCGTTGCCTATGCCACGCCCCGCGTCAGGGGCTGTCAATTCGCCACCTCGAGGTCGGGTACCACCTTGCGCAGCTCGTCCTCCGAGACGGCGCCGGCCCGCAGCAGCAGCGGCACCTCGCGGCTGACGTCGACGATCGACGACGGGACGTTGCCGGGGGTGGGGCCGCCGTCCAGGTAGACGGAGACGGAGTCGCCGAGCATCTCCTGGGCGTAGTCGCAGTTCTCCGGCGCCGGGTGGCCGGTGAGGTTGGCGGAGGAGACCGCCATCGGGCCGACCTCGGTCAGCAGCTCGATGGCGACCGGGTGCAGCGGCATCCGGACGGCGACGGTGCCACGGGTGTCCCCCAGGTCCCACTGCAGGGACGGCTGGTGCTTGGCGACGAGGGTGAGCGCACCCGGCCAGAAGGCGTCGACCAGCTCCCAGGCCAGCTCGGAGAAGTCCGTGACGAGACCGTGCAGCGTGTTCGGGGAGCCGATGAGGACGGGCGTGGGCATGTTGCGGCCCCGGCCCTTGGCCTCCAGCAGGTCGCCGACGGCCTCCTTGGAGAAGGCGTCGGCGCCGATGCCGTAGACCGTGTCGGTCGGGAGGACGACCAGCTCGCCACGGCGGACGGCGGACGCCGCCTCGCGCAGACCCGTCACGCGGTCGGTCGCGTCATTGGTGTCGTATCGCCGTGCCATGTCTAGCGGGCCTCCTCGTGCACGTAACTCTCGGATGAAGCGGATGAAGCAGATGGAACGGATGGAACGGATGAAGCAGATGGAGCGGACGAAGTCCGGGGGAAGGTCACGGCAGCGCCTTGCGGGCGGTGGCGAAGCGCGGCCGGTTGTTGAGGTCGGGGTGATCGGCCGCGTCGGCCCAGCCCCGCTCCTCGGTGAAGATCCACGGCACCTGGCCGCCCTGGGTGTCGGCGTGCTCGATGACGACGACGCCGCCGGGCCGCAGCAGGCGGTGCGCGGTGCGTTCGATGCCCCGGATGAGGTCGAGGCCGTCCTCGCCGGAGAACAGGGCCAGTTCGGGGTCGTAGTCGCGGGCCTCGGGGGCGACGTACTCCCACTCGGTGAGGGGGATGTACGGCGGGTTGGAGACCACCAGGTCGACCTGGCCGTCGAGGTCGGGGAAGGCGTCCAGGGCGTTGCCCTGCCGCAGGTCGACCCTGGACCCCTGCATGTTCTTGCGGGTCCACACCAGGGCGTCCTCGGACAGCTCCACGGCGTGCACGCGCGAGCGCGGGACCTCCTGGGCGAGGGCGAGCGCGATGGCGCCGGAGCCGGTGCACAGGTCGACGATCAGCGGCTCGACCACGTCCATGGCGCGCACGGCGTCTATGGCCCAGCCGACCACCGACTCGGTCTCGGGACGCGGCACGAAGACGCCGGGGCCGACCTGGAGCTCCAGGTACCGGAAGTAGGCGCGCCCGGTGATGTGCTGGAGCGGCTCGCGCTGCTCGCGCCGGGCGATGACCTCCCAGTACCGGGCGTCGAAGTCGGAGTCCTTCACCGAGTGGAGTCCGCCCCGCTTCACCCCGTGCACGAACGCGGCGAGCTCCTCCGCGTCGTTGCGCGGCGAGGGCACGCCGGCGTCGGCCAGCCGCTGGGTGGCCTGAGCTACCTCAGCGAGCAGCAGGCTGCGGGGGCTCGGGGTACGTCCCCCAGATGATTGCTGCACGCAAGTCCTCCGTGTCGTCCTCGGTCGTGCGTACGTGCCTTACGCGGCTGCCAGCTTCGCTGCCGAGTCCGCGTCGACGCAGGCCTGGATCACCGCGTCGAGGTCGCCGTCCAGGACCTGGTCCAGGTTGTACGCCTTGAAGCCGACCCGGTGGTCGGAGATGCGGTTCTCCGGGTAGTTGTAGGTGCGGATCTTCTCGGAGCGGTCGACGGTGCGGACCTGGCTGCGGCGGGCGTCGGCGGCTTCCCGCTCCGCCTCCTCCTGCGCGGCGGCGAGCAGCCTGGAGCGCAGGATACGCATCGCCTGCTCCTTGTTCTGCAGCTGGCTCTTCTCGTTCTGGCAGGAGGCGACGACTCCGGTGGGGATGTGCGTGATGCGCACCGCGGAGTCGGTGGTGTTGACGGACTGCCCGCCGGGCCCGGAGGAGCGGTAGACGTCGATGCGGAGGTCGTTGGGGTTGATCTCGACGTCGACCTCCTCCGCCTCGGGCGTGACGAGGACACCGGCCGCGGAGGTGTGGATACGGCCCTGGGACTCGGTCGCCGGGACCCGCTGGACGCGGTGCACGCCGCCCTCGTACTTGAGACGGGCCCACACGCCCTGACCGGGCTCCGTGGCGCCCTGGCCGCCCTTGGTCTTCACGGCGACCTGGACGTCCTTGTAGCCGCCCAGCTCGGACTCGGTGGCGTCGATGATCTCGGTCTTCCAGCCGACGCGCTCGGCGTAGCGCAGGTACATGCGCAGCAGGTCGCCGGCGAACAGCGCGGACTCGTCGCCGCCCGCGCCCGCCTTGATCTCCAGCAGGACGTCCTTGTCGTCGCTCGGGTCGCGCGGGACGAGCAGCAGCCGCAGCTTCTCCGTCAGTTCCTCGCGCTGCTTCTCCAGCGCCTTGGCCTCGGCGGCGAAGTCCGGGTCGGCGGCGATGAACTCGCGCGCGGTCTCGATGTCGTCGCCGGTCTGCTTCCAGGAGCGGTACGTGGCGACGATCGGGGTCAGCTCGGCGTAGCGCTTGTTCAGCCTGCGCGCGTTGGCCTGGTCGGAGTGGACCGACGGATCGGCGAGCTTCTTCTCCAGGTCGGCGTGTTCCGCGACGAGTTCCTCGACGGCCTCGAACATCTCTGGGCTCCTGTACTGCGGACGAAAGGGAAGGCGGGCGACCAAAAACGCCGGTCCCGGCGCGCGCCCCGGGCGGGGGCGCGGCCGTGGACCGGCGAAATGAGGCTCGCTACTTCTGGGAGCCGGCGGCCTTGCCGAAGCGGGCCTCGAAGCGGGCCACACGGCCACCGGTGTCGAGGATCTTCTGCTTGCCCGTGTAGAACGGGTGGCACTCGGAGCACACGTCGGCACGGATGGCACCGGACTCGATGGTGCTGCGGGTGGTGAACGACGCGCCACAGGTGCAGCTGACCTGCGTCTCGACGTACTCGGGGTGGATGTCGCGCTTCAAGGTGTCTCCTAGGTTTCGGGAGGGCGCCGGGTCGCCGTCCGCGGGATGCGGAAGCGTGAACCGGAGCCGACGTACCAGTCTGCCAGGACTGGCCGCATCCCCCAAAACCGGGGGGGCGGGGCGATCTATTCCCGGCGGGTTTCGCGGCCGGTGCCGGACCCCGGACAGTCGGTGCCGGACCCCGGACTGCCGGTGCCGGACCCCGGACTGCCGGTGCCGGACCCCGGACGGTCAGGACCCCGGACGGTCAGGACGGGGACACGACGCCCGCGGCCTCGCCCGTGGCGTTGCCCTCGGTGGCGGACCTCGGGATCGGGAGGTCCTCCTTCAGGGCCGTCCAGACCTGCCGGGCCTTCGCCTTCTCGACGATGACGCGGTTGCGGTTCGCGGGGTCGTAGCGCACCGGCATCGTGACCATGGTCATGTCGGCCGCGCCGATGCCCTTGAGGCCGCCGGCGAAGGACATCAGGGAGTTCAGGGAGCCGAGGTCGGAGTCGGTGGTGACGGCCTTGGTGGCGGTGTCGGCGAGGGCGTACAGCTTCGTGCCGCTGCTCAGGAGGCCGATGTCCTCGATCTGGCTGACCAGCGCCTTGAGGAAGGCCTGCTGGAGCTGGATGCGGCCGAGGTCGGAGCCGTCGCCGACGCCGTGCCGGGTGCGGACCAGGCCGAGCGCCTGTTCGCCGTCGAGGGTGTGCGTGCCGGCCTTCAGGTCCAGGTGGCTGTCGGGGTCCTTGATGTCCTCGGTGGTGGTGATGTCGACCCCGCCCAGCTCGTCGATCAGCTTCTCGAAGCCGGCGAAGTCGACCTCCAGGTAGTGGTCCATCCGGATGCCGGTGATCGCCTCGACGGTCTTGACCGCGCACGCCGCGCCGCCCGTGGTGTACGCCGAGTTGAACATCACACCGGTCGCGGCGTCGTGGCTGCCGCCCTCGGTGTCGGTGCACGCGGGGCGGTCGACGATGGTGTCGCGCGGGACGGAGACCACACTGGCCTTCTCGTGGCCCTCGTACACGTGGACGATCATCGCCGTGTCGGAGCGGGCGCTGCCGTCGTCGGCGCCGCCGCCGAGCTTCTTGTTGGCGCCGGAGCGGGTGTCCGAGCCGAGGACGAGGATGTTCTGCGAGCCGTTGTCGGCCTTGGTGGGCCGGTCGGTGCCGAGGGCGTGGTCGATGTCGAGGCTGTGGATGTTGCCGTTGAGCCTGACGTACACGTATCCGAGGCCGGCGCCGCCGAGGACGACGACTCCCGCCGCGGTCCACGCCGCGATCAGCAGGCCCCTGCGCCGGGCGCGGGACCCGCGGCGCCGGCCCGTGGCCGACTGCCGCGGGCCTCTGGCACCCGGCTCGTCAGGTGTGCCGGACTCCCCCGGTATGCCGGGCTCCGGCGTGCTCTCGGCGGACATGTGCTCCTCACGTCTCGGGTGATCCTCACCATCGTCCTCCGCCACGTCGGAGGGAGAAACTCGGCACGGGGCCGCGTGACGCCCTGTGCCCGGCCTGCGGGAGGTCGGGCACAGGGCGTCACGGCGTCACGGCGTCACGGCGTCACGGCGTCACGGCGTCACCGGGTGGGCGGGGCCGGCCCCGCTCACCCGCGGGGTCAGCCGAGGATGTCGTACTGCTTGAAGGTCGTCCCCAGCGAGAGCCGTGCGGAGAAGACCGCGCTCCCGTTGCTTCCGGTGCCCCGGTAGAGGTAGAGCGTGCCGGCGGGGGTGCGGGCCAGGAGGTCGGCCTTGCCGTCGCCGTTGACGTCACCGACGGTGGCGAGCATGTTGTACGTGGTGTTGCTCCAGGTGGCGACCTTGACGCCCGCCGCGAAGGTGCCGTTGCCGCGGCCCTTGTACAGGTACACCGCGCCGCCGGTCTTCTTGCGGGCGATCAGGTCGGCCAGACCGTCGCCGTTGAAGTCGCCGTGGCCGCGCACGGCGTTGAACGAGTTCCAGCCGACGCCCGCCTTGACGCGGGAGGCGAAGGAGCCGTTGCCCTTGCCCGGGTAGACCCACAGGGCGCCGCCGGAGTCGACGGAGACCAGGTCGGGCAGGTAGTCGCCGGTGACGTCGCCGGGGGCGACGATGCTCAGCCGGGTCTTCCAGTTGTCGCCGACCAGCTTGGTGGCCCAGGTGCCGCTGGAGGGCACGTAGTGCTTCCAGAAGACGTCGCCGTCGGAGGCGCGGCGCACCAGCAGGTCCTGGAAGTCGTCCCGGTCGAGGTCGGTCTGCAGGACGAGGTTGACCCCGCTCCAGTTGCCCCAGGACTCGCGCGCGGCGAGCGAGGTGCCCTTGGAGTCTCGCTCGTAGCCGGTCTTGTCGGCGGCGTTGCGCATCCACAGGTCGGCGTACTGGTCATTGCTGAGGTTGGTGTCGTCGACGCGCGGGTAGACGGCGCCGACGTACGTGGAGACCTTGCTGAAGACGCTGTACGCGCCGTTCTCCACGCAGTCCCTCACGCCCCAGGAGACGACGCCGACGATGCGGTTGTTCACCACGAGCGGCCCGCCGGAGTCGCCGTTGCAGGCGGAGGTGGTGCCCTCGTCGCCACCGGTGGCGGGGGTGCCCGCGCACACCATGTGGCCCTTGGCGAAGTCGGCGCCGTAGAAGCCCGCGCAGGTCGCGTCGGCCTGGATCGGCAGCGTGGCCGTCTTCAGGGTGGTGGAGATGTCCTGGGTGGTGGAGGTGGTCCGCCCCCAGCCGTAGAGCTTGGCGTCCGTCCCGGCCTTGTACGAGGCCGTGTCGGCGGCCGTCGTCATCCGGATCGGCGTGGCCCTGACAGGGTTCGCCAGGGTGAGGACGGCGATGTCGTTGTCGATGGTCGTCGCGTTGTACGACGGGTGGTTCCACTGGCGCCAGACGCCCGTCACGGTCCCGCCGTACAGGTCGGTGTCGGTGGCGAGTTGGGTGGCGCCGGTGACGACGGCGCCGTGGGCGTGCCAGTTGTAGCCCTTGACGCAGTGCGCGGCGGTGAGGATCTTCGTCGGCGCGATGACGGCACCGCCGCAGAAGAAGCCGATGTCGTCGCTGGTGGTGGCGGTCCCCCGGTCGTCGCCGTACCAGAGCTGCGTCATCCAGGGCGCGGTGGTGATGGTCGTCGTCGTGCCACCGATGATCTTCGGATCGATGGTGGTGGCGGTGCCGGCGCTCAGGGAGGCCTTCGCGGTCTGTCCGGGCAGGTCGTCACCGGTGACGGCGGTGGCGAGGCGCTGCCGCAGTTCCTTGGCCGACGGGCCGCTGTGGGCGGGCGACGGCGGGGTCTCGGCGGCCTGTGCGCTCGACATGAACAGCGCGCCGGCCACGGCGGTGGCGACACCGGCCGCGACGACGGGCAGGGCGATGCGGATCCGGCGTCTGTGCCGTCCGCTCCCGGGCGTGGGTGTACCCGCTCAAGTCCCCCCTCGGGATCTGGAGTTCAGGAAGATCTTGGTCGAAAAGATGACCGAAGGGCGTGATCGTACCCCTCCCCCGAACAGCGAAAAGGGCCGCCCCCGGAAAGGGGGCGGCCCTCTTGCGAGGAAACGCGTCAGTCGTTGTTGCCCGGCGCCGGCGTCGTCTTCTGGATCTGCATCAGGAACTCGGCGTTCGACTTCGTCTGCTTCATCTTGTCGAGAAGCAGCTCGACCGCCTGCTGCTGGTCGAGGGCGTGCAGCACCCGGCGCAGCTTCCAGACGATGCCGAGCTCGTCGGGGGCGAGCAGGATCTCTTCCTTGCGGGTGCCGGACGCGTCCACGTCCACCGCCGGGAAGATCCGCTTGTCGGCGAGCTTCCGGTCGAGCTTGAGCTCCATGTTGCCGGTGCCCTTGAACTCCTCGAAGATCACCTCGTCCATGCGGGACCCGGTGTCGACGAGCGCGGTCGCCAGGATGGTGAGCGAGCCACCGTCCTCGATGTTGCGCGCGGCACCGAAGAAGCGCTTCGGCGGGTAGAGCGCGGTCGAGTCGACACCACCGGACAGGATGCGGCCGGAGGCCGGGGCGGCGAGGTTGTACGCACGGCCCAGACGGGTGATCGAGTCGAGCAGGACGACGACGTCGTGGCCCAGTTCCACCAGGCGCTTGGCGCGCTCGATGGCCAGCTCGGCGACCGTGGTGTGGTCCTCGGCCGGGCGGTCGAAGGTCGAGGAGATGACCTCGCCCTTGACCGACCGCTGCATGTCGGTGACCTCTTCGGGACGCTCGTCGACCAGGACGACCATCAGGTGGCACTCGGGGTTGTTGTGCGTGATCGCGTTGGCGATCGCCTGCATGATCATGGTCTTGCCGGTCTTCGGCGGGGCCACGATCAGACCGCGCTGGCCCTTGCCGATCGGCGACACGAGGTCGATGATGCGGGTGGTGAGGACACCCGGGTCCGTCTCCAGACGGAGGCGGTCCTGCGGGTACAGCGGGGTGAGCTTGTTGAACTCCGGGCGGCCGCGGCCGTGTTCGGGCGCCATGCCGTTGACGGAGTCGAGACGCACGAGCGCGTTGAACTTCTCGCGCCGCTCGCCTTCCTTCGGCTGACGGACCGCGCCGGTGACGTGGTCGCCCTTGCGCAGGCCGTTCTTGCGGACCTGGGCGAGGGAGACGTACACGTCGTTCGGCCCCGGCAGGTAGCCCGACGTGCGGATGAAGGCGTAGTTGTCGAGGATGTCCAGGATGCCCGCGACGGGGATCAGGACGTCGTCGTCGGCGACCTGCGGCTCGGCCGCGCCGATCTCGTCACGGCCACGGCGGCCGCGGCGGTCCCGGTAACGCCCGCGACGGCCGCGCCGGCCGCCCTCGAAGTCGTCGTCGTCCTGCGGCCCGTTGTCCCGCTGACGGTCCTGGCGGTCCTGGCGGTCCTGACGGCCGCCGCCCTGCTGGCCCTGCTGCTGGCGCTGACCGCCCTGGCCCTGCTGGTCGTCGCCCTTGCCGCGGCGGTCGCGGTCACGGCCGCGCTCACGGCGGTCGCGGCGGCGGCCCTCGGCGCCGTCGGCGTCGCTCCTGGCGTCGCCCTGCGGCTGGGCCTGCTCGGTCTGCGTGGCGACCGCGGTGTCGGCCTTCGGGGCGCTCTTCGCCTCGGCCGTGACGGTCTCGGGGCTGCCCGCGTCGGCGGTGGCCCGGCGGCGGCGGCGCTCGACGGGGGCCTCGTTGCCCCCACCCGGCTGGCCGGGGATCTCGATCTGCTGCTGGGCCACGGCCTTCTCGGCGGGGGCCTCGGCCGGGGCGGCGTCCGCCTTCTTCCCGGCGGCGTCCTCACCCGTGCGGGCCTTGGAGGTGGCACGGCGCTTGGGCTTGGTCTCGGTGGCGTCCGCGGCGGGGGCCTTCGCGGCGGAGGTGCCCCCGCCCGCCTGCGCCTCCTTGATGACCTCGATCAGCTGGCTCTTGCGCATCCGCGCGGTGCCCCTGATGCCGAGGCCGGATGCGACCTGCTGCAACTCGGCCAGCACCATGCCCTCGAGGCCGGTACCGCGGCGCCGCCGGGAGCCGGCACCGGCAGCAGGCGCGGAGGCGTCCGTGGCGGGCGCGGCAGCGGTCTCCTCGACACGTGCGCCCATCAGATCGGTGGTGTCGCTCACGAAGGGTCCTTCCCTGGAGCGGACGTCGGCCTGTCTGGCTCGGCGACCGGTTGTGCTGTCCGGCTTCGGTCCTTGCTGTGGCGAAGCCGGGGCGGTGGTCCGCCAAAGCGGCGGAAGAGATTTCTGGTGATGGCGCTTCCGCGACGATCCGTGACACCCGGTGTCACGTGGCGTGGTCGCACCTATTCCGGAGCGTGCCCGTCGGACCGCTCAGCGTCGCTGCACGGCGTACTGCCCAGGTACGACGTACGGAACGCAGTGCGGCTTGGGGAGCTCCCGGAAGAATGTCTGTCCCGGAGGGGGACATGAAGCACCTCGCCATGGTGGGGTCGGGTGCAGACTTGAGGTTAACACTACCGGATCCAACAAACATTCCCCCTCTCGAAATCCGGCAACCGTGTGCTTTCACAGGTCGCCGGAGGGCGCGAGCGGCAGCACGCTCGCCCCCTGAAGGTCCAGGCTCAGCCGGTTGGCGGCCCATTCGGCACCCGCCAGCCGCTCGACCTTGTCGGCCGACTCCGCGTCGGCCAGGGCCATCACGGTCGGCCCGGCGCCGGAGATCACCGCGGGAACCCCGTCGGCGCGCAGCCGCTCCACCAGTGCGGCGCTCTCCGGCATGGCGGGAGCGCGGTATTCCTGGTGGAGACGGTCCTCGGTGGCGGGCAGCAGCAGCTCGGGGCGCCTGGTCAGGGCCTCGACGAGCAGGGCGGCACGGCCCGCGTTGGCGGCGGCGTCGACGTGCGGCACGGTACGCGGGAGCAGTCCGCGCGCGGTCTCGGTCAGGACCGGCTTCCCGGGCACGAAAACCACCGGAACGATGGAATCCGAAGGCTCCATCCTGATCGCCCGCGCGGCGCCGGCCTCCATCCAGGAGAGCGTGAACCCGCCGAGCAGACAGGCCGCGACGTTGTCGGGGTGTCCCTCGATCTCGGTCGCCAGCTCCAGCAGGGCGGCGGTGTCGAGGCGGGCCTCGCCGCCTATGGTCACCGCGCGGGCGGCGACGATCCCGGCGCAGATGGCGGCGGAGGAGGAGCCGAGGCCGCGGCCGTGCGGAATGCGGTTGGCGCAGACGATCTCGAGGCCGCGGGGCTGGCCGCCGAGGACGTCGAAGGCGGTGCGCAGGGAGCGGACGAGGAGGTGTTTCTCGTCGCGCGGCAGCGTCTGGCTGCCCTCACCCGCGATGTCGATGTGCAGCCCTGAGTCGGCCACCCGGACGACGACGTCGTCGTAGAGCCCCAGCGCGAGGCCCAGGGCGTCGAAGCCCGGACCGAGATTGGCGCTGGTGGCGGGGACGCGCACCCGGACGGCGGCGGCGCGGAACGCTGGACCGGCCATCGCTCGTTGACTCTCCTTGAGCTGCGTGATGGTCGAATGACTTCGATCGGCTTCGATGACGTACGAAGACCCTCGGGCCGCTGATGACGGCGCGGCACCGGTGCCCGCGCGAGATGCGGAGGCACATGCGGTAGGCGGGTTCGGTACAGCCTATCGAAGGAAGGTTCTGTGGCGACATAGGGCGCACAGGAGGCGCACGATGCGTGTCGCAAGCCCCCCGTGCACCCTCGCCGGGGAAAGTCCTCCGTGGAGGAACTTCCCCAGGTGAGGCCCTTCATTCCTGCACGGGGGCGGCTGCGTCGCCGAGTGGCGTCCCCGCTTCCCGCGGGCGTCGCTCAGGCGAGCCCGAGGCGCTCGGCCGCGGTCACCGCGTCGACGGGGACGGTCACCGGCTGCGGAGCGCCGGCCACGGCCCAGTCGGGGTCCTTCAGACCGTTGCCCGTGACGGTGCACACGATCGTCTGGCCCGGGTCGACCTTGCCCTGCTCGGCGGCCTTGAGCAGACCGGCCACCGACGCGGCGGAGGCGGGCTCCACGAAGACGCCCTCCTGGGCGGCCAACAGCCGGTAGGCGCGCAGGATCTCACGGTCCGTCACCTCGTCGATGAGGCCACCGGACTCGTCCCGCGCCGCGAGCGCGTACTGCCAGGACGCGGGGTTGCCGATGCGGATCGCGGTGGCGATGGTCGACGGGTCCTTGACGACCTCGCCGCGCACGATCGGCGCGCTGCCGGAGGCCTGGAACCCCCACATGCGCGGGGTGCGCCCGGCGATCCCGTCGGCGGCGTACTCCTTGTACCCCTTCCAGTACGCCGTGATGTTGCCCGCGTTGCCGACCGGCAGGACGTGGATGTCGGGGGCGTTCCCGAGCATGTCCACGATCTCGAAGGCGGCCGTCTTCTGCCCCTCGATACGCACCGGGTTGACCGAATTGACCAGCGCCACGGGGTAGTTGTCGCTCAGCGAGCGGGCCAGCGTGAGGCAGTCGTCGAAGTTGCCGTCGACCTGGAGGATCTTCGCCCCGTGGACGAGGGCCTGCCCCATCTTGCCGAGCGCGATCTTGCCCTGGGGGACCAGGACGGCCGAGACCATGCCGGCGCGCACGGCGTACGCGGCGGCGCTCGCCGACGTGTTGCCGGTGGAGGCGCAGATGACCGCCTTCGCGCCCTCCTCCTTGGCCCGGGTGATCGCCATGGTCATCCCGCGGTCCTTGAAGGAGCCGGTGGGGTTCGCGCCCTCGACCTTGAGGTGGACCTCGCAGCCGGTGCGCTCGGAGAGCACCTGCGCGGGCACGAGGGGCGTGCCGCCCTCGCGGAGCGTCACGACCTGCGTGCTGTCGGAAACCGGCAGCCGGTCCCGGTACTCCTCGATGATTCCGCGCCACTGGTGGGTCATTGCTGGTTACTCTCCTTCAACCCGCATGATGCTGGCGACACCCCGCACGGTGTCGAGCTTGCGCAGCGCCTCGACGGTCCCGGTGAGGGAGGCGTCGGACGCGCGGTGGGTGACGACGACGAGGGAGGCCTCGCCGTCCTTACCCTGCTGGCGCACCGTATCGATGGACACCCCGTGCTCCGCGAACACGGTGGCGACCTGCGCCAGGACGCCCGGTTTGTCGGCGACGTCGAGGCTGATGTGGTACCGGGTGACGACGTCACCCATCGGCGACACCGGCAGGGCGGCGTACGCCGACTCGCCGGGCCCCGTCGCCCCGCTGAGCCGGTTGCGGCACACGGCGACGAGGTCGCCGAGCACGGCGGAGGCGGTGGGAGCACCGCCGGCGCCGGGGCCGTAGAACATGAGCTGACCGGCCGCGTCCGACTCGACGAACACGGCGTTGTAGGCGCCGCGCACGGAGGAGAGCGGGTGGGTCAGCGGAATCATGGCGGGGTGCACGCGCGCGGTGACCGATCCCCCGTCGGCGGCCCGCTCGCAGATCGCGAGCAGCTTGATGGTGCAGCCCATCTCCTTGGCGGAGGCGAAGTCGGCGGCGGTCACCTCCGCCATGCCCTCGCGGTAGACGTCGTCGAGGCGCACGCGCGTGTGGAAGGCGATCCCGGCGAGGATGGCGGCCTTGGCCGCGGCGTCGAAGCCCTCCACGTCGGCGGTGGGGTCGGCCTCGGCGTACCCGAGGGCGGTGGCCTCGTCGAGGGCCTCCTGGTAGCCGGCCCCGGTGGAGTCCATCTTGTCGAGGATGAAGTTGGTCGTCCCGTTGACGATGCCCATGACACGGTTGATCTTGTCGCCGGCGAGCGACTCGCGCAGCGGGCGGATCAGCGGGATGGCGCCGGCGACGGCGGCCTCGTAGTAGAGGTCCTTGCCGTGTTCGTCGGCGGCGGCGTGCAGGGCGGCGCCGTCCTGGGCGAGCAGCGCCTTGTTGGCGGAGACGACCGACGCGCCGTGCTCGAAGGCGGTGGTGATGAGGGTGCGGGCGGGCTCGATCCCGCCGATGACCTCGACGACCACGTCGATGTCGCCCCGTTTGACCAGCGCGGTGGCGTCGGTGGTGACGAGCGCCGGATCGATTCCCTCGCGCACCCTGGAGGGCCGCCGGACGGCCACTCCGGCCAGCTCCACCGGGGCCCCGATCCTGGCGGCGAGGTCGTCGGCGTGCGTCGTCATGATGCGCGCCACCTCTGAGCCGACCACTCCACAGCCCAGCAGCGCCACCTTCAGCGGACGCGTACGCATCATCCGACCTCGTTTCCTCATACCGTCTACGGTTGCTCCAGTCTCACTCACCGGACCGGGGTTTCTGCCCCCGGTCCGGATCGTGAGACATCTATTTCATTTCCACGGGGTGGCGGACAGGAGATCTTCCATCCGGCCGGCCTGCGCCTATCCGACGTCGAGCCGCAGGAGGTCCTCCTCCGTCTCGCGCCGGACGATGACGCGGGCCTCGCCCTCGCGCACGGCGACGACCGGCGGCCGCAGCACGTGGTTGTAGTTGCTGGCCATGGACCGGCAGTACGCCCCCGTGGCGGGGACGGCGATCAGGTCACCCGGTGCCAGGTCGGCCGGCAGGAACGCGTCCTTGACCACGATGTCCCCGCTCTCGCAGTGCTTGCCCACGACGCGCGCGAGCATCGGCTCGGCGTCGGAGGAGCGGGAGACGAGCGCCACGCTGTACTCGGCGTCGTACAGGGCGGTGCGGATGTTGTCGGACATGCCGCCGTCGACGGAGACGTACGTGCGCAGTCCGTCGAGCGGCTTGACGGTGCCGACCTCGTACAGCGTGAAGGCGGTGGGCCCCACGATGGCGCGGCCGGGCTCGACGGAGATGCGGGGCGTGCGGAGCCTGGCGGACTCGCACTCGCGGGTGACGATCTCCGTCAGCGCCTTGGCGATCTCGTGCGGCTCGCGCGGATCGTCGTCGCTGGTGTAGGCGATGCCGAGCCCGCCGCCGAGGTCGATCTCGGGCAGCTCGACGCCGTGCTCGTCGCGGATGTCCTTGAGCAGTCCGACGACCCGGTGGGCGGCCACCTCGAAGCCGGACATGTCGAAGATCTGCGACCCGATGTGCGAGTGGATCCCGATCAGCTCCAGCCCGTCGAGCTTCAGCGCGCGCCGCACGGCCTCGGCGGCCTGCCCCCCGGCGAGCGGAATCCCGAACTTCTGGTCCTCGTGGGCGGTGGCGATGAACTCGTGCGTGTGCGCCTCGACGCCGACGGTGATGCGGATCTGCACGGGCTGCCGCCTGCCGAGCGACTGGGCGATGTGCGCGACGCGCACGATCTCCTGGAAGGAGTCGAGGACGATCCGCCCGACACCGGCCCGGACGGCCCTCTCGATCTCCTCCGTCGACTTGTTGTTGCCGTGGAAGGCGATGCGGTCGGCGGGCATGCCGGCGGAGAGCGCGGTGGCCAGCTCGCCGCCGGAGCAGACGTCGAGGTTGAGCCCCTCCTCGTGCAGCCACCGCACGACGGCGCGCGACAGGAACGCCTTTCCGGCGTAGAAGACGTCGGCCTCGGTCCCGAAGGCGGTGCGCCAGGCACGGGCCCGGTCCCGGAAGTCGGCCTCGTCGAGGACGTAGGCGGGGGTGCCGTACTCCTCGGCGAGCGTCTTCACGTCGATCCCGCCGACGGTGACGACCCCGAGGGCGTCACGGGTGACGGTCCGCGACCACACCTTGGGGTCGAGGGAGTTGAGGTCGGCGGGCGGTGCCGAATAGTGCCCCTCCGGCAGGACGTCGGCGTGACGGGGCCCGGCGGGGTGTGCGGAACGGCTCATCGTGGGCGTGCTCTCTCAGAGGTGGTCGGGTGCGTCGATGCCGAGCAGGGACAGGCCGCCGGCCAGCACCGTCCCGGCGGCTTCGGCGAGGGCGAGCCGGGACCGGTGGGCGGCCGAGGGTTTCTCGTCCCCACGGGGCAGCACGGCGGGCAGGTGGGCGAGGGTCACGTCGGCGAGGGCCAGGAGGTGCCGGCTGAGCCGGGAGGGAGCGGCGAGGGCATCGGGGTGCGGGAGCCCGCCTGCGGTGGCGAGGACGCGGGGGTGGTCGGCGAGCAGCGCGACGAGGTCCGGGGTGACCGGGGTGACCGTGGTGTCCGGGGCATCCGGCGTCTCCGCGTCCGTTGCCACCGGGTCCGCTGCGGCCGGGGCCGTCTCGGGCCGGGTGGCGGCGTGGAATCCGAGGTCGGCGGCGTTGCGGCCGACGGCGCGGATGCGGGCGTGGGCGTAACGGATCCGGAAGAGGGGGTTGCTCTCGCTCTGGACCAGATGATCGGCGGTGATGCGGGGCCGGTCGTGCGGGGCGGGATGCAGCAGGGCCCAGCGGGCGGCGTCCGGCCCGAGCGGAGCGGGATCCTCCGGCGCCGGCACGGGCCGCAGGTTCACCCCGTCGCCGTGCGCGATCTCGACGCGCCCGCCCTGCGAGCCGACCATCCGCGCGAGCACGTCGGCCACCACCTCGGCACGGACCTCGTACGGCACGCGCAACACGAACACCCGACCGGCGAGGGCGTCGGTACGGCCGTACCCCGGCCCCTCGTCGAGGATCCGCCGGACCAGTGCGGCGGACGTGACGGCCCGGTCGAGGCTGATGTTGAGGAACCCCGGCCCGGTGATCGCGACGTCGGTGACACCGGCTTCACGCACGAGGTACGGCCGGAGCAGCGCGGCGACCCGCAACGGGGGCTGCCCGGCGGGGCGGGCCAGCTGGAGGGCGACGTTGGTGGCGTAGTCCCCGCACCCTCCCGCCCCGGGCGGCCCGACCACCACCCGCGAGGGAACGACCACCCTCAGCGCCCCGTCGTCGACAGCACACCGCACTGCGTGCAGCACGGTGCGGGACAACTCGACGGGGGTCACGGGACAAGCCTAGGGGAGGAGGGGGGTGAGTATGCGAGCCGGTTTGGGGGTGTCCGGGATGTGGACGGGTGAGGGGTGCCCCCGGGAGGAGGAAGGCAGCCAGTGGCTCATTCGGCGACGGGCTCGACCAGGGGGGTGGGAGTGGAGCCGGGAGCGGAGGCGGGGGCAGGGCCGGGGCCGTGGAGGTGACCGTGACCGGGCGGAGGTCCACCGAGACGCCCCTGCCCGTAGACCTGTCCCTGCCCCTGCCCCTGTCCGTAGCCCTGCCCGTGCCCGTACCGCTGCCCGTGCCCGTTGCTCATCCCGGCACCGTTGCCCTCGCCGTCGCCCTCCCCCTCGTCTTCACCTTCACCGCCGGGGGCATGGTCATGGCTCAGGGTGTGGGCGGCTCCGGAGCCGCGGCCGTGGACAAGACCGGGACCCGTGCTGCGACAGGCTCCGGAGGCTGCGCCGAAGGTGAGACCGGGGGCCGTGCCGAGAGAGGTGTCGAGCCCCAGTCCCCCGTCAACGCGGGCCAGACCGCCAGGAGCGTCACCACCGCTCCCCTCCCCCCGCTTCCCCTCGATGAGCCGGCGCACGAGGCTGACGAGATCGGCAGGATCGAAGGGCTTGGGGAGGAAGGCGTCGACGCCCGCTTCGAGGCCGGCTTCGACCTCGTACTGCGTGCAGGCGCTGATGATGGCGAGCGGAAGGTCGCGGGTGCGCGGGTCGGCGCGGAGCCGCGCGGCGGTCCGAAGACCGTCCAACCGGGGCATGACGACATCGAGGGTCACGAGATCGGGCCGCACCTGATGCACGACTTCCAGACACTCGGCACCATCGGACGCGGTCACGACCTCGAGGCCCTCCAGCTCGAGATTGACCCTGATCAGCTGCCGGATGACCTTGTTGTCGTCGACAACAAGCACCCGGCCCGAAGCGCCTGACACAACTCGAGAGTAGGTCGGGCCCGGCCACCGCGTCCGGGTTTTCCCCACTTCCACCCCCTCCGGGGGACCCGCCCCGCCCCCACCCCGAGAAACCCGTTCCTGATCACCCCGAGGGAGCTGGTAGTGTTCTGTCCGTCGCCGCGAGCAACGCGACCGACACGCCCCCGTAGCTCAGGGGATAGAGCAACGGCCTCCGGAGCCGTGTGCGCAGGTTCGAATCCTGCCGGGGGCACCTTGCATGAGGTGCCCAAAGACCCCGTCACCAGCGGAAACGCTGGAGCCGGGGTCTTCGCGTGTGCGTCCGCCTACGGGCCCGCTCCGGGCGGGCGTCGGAACGGCGTCCGGAAGTGCTGGAGGCGCCCCGGGCGCGGAAACGCGGCGTCTCAGGGTTCGGGCAGTGTCTGTTCGGCCCAGATCACCTTGCCCTGGGGGGTGTACCGGGTTCCCCAGCGCTCGGTCAGCTGCGACACCAGGAACAGGCCCCGGCCGCCTTCGTCGGTCGTCGCGGCATACCGCAGGTGGGGCGAGGTACTGCTGCCGTCGGCCACCTCGCAGATCAGCGTGCGGTCGTGGATCAGCCTCATGCGGATCGGGTCGCAGCCGTAGCGGACGGCGTTGGTGACGAGTTCGCTCAGCACCAGTTCCGTGCTGAAGCCCAGTTCGGACAGCCCCCACTCGTCGAGCTTGTCGGTCGCCGCGGCGCGTACCCCGGCGACGGCAGCGGGATCGGGCGGCACGTCCCACTCGGCGATCCGGTCCGGCGGCAGCGCATGGGTGCGGGCGATGAGCAGCGCCACGTCGTCCGTGGGGCGTTCGGGCAGCAGGGATCCCAGCACGGCCTGGCAGCTCTCCTCCGGCGCGCGCTCGGGTTGACCCGCCAGGGCTTTGCGCAGGAGTTCCATTCCTTCGTCGAGGTCGCGGGTCCGGTCCTCGATGAGACCGTCGGTGTAGAGGACGAGCTGGGAGCCTTCGGCGATGTCCAGCTCGGCGGCCTGGAAGGGCATGCCGCCGAGACCCAGTGGTGGGCCCGGCGGCAGGTCGGGAAAGGTGACGTTTCCGTCGGGATCGACCAGCGCGGGAGCCAGGTGTCCTGCGCGTGCCATGGTGCAGCGGCGCGTCGTGGGGTCGTAGATCGCGTACAGGCAGGTGGCGCCCACGACGGCGGCGGGGCTGTCCGTGCCCGCCTCGTCCTGGTCGATGCGGCCGACCAGGTCGTCCAGATGGCTGAGCAGTTCGTCGGGCGGCAGGTCGAGGGTGGAGAAGTTGTGCACCGCGGTCCGCAGCCGCCCCATGGTCGCAGCGGCGTGCAGGCCGTGGCCGACCACGTCACCGACGACCAGCGCCACGCGGCTGCCCGGCAGGGGGATCACATCGAACCAGTCCCCGCTCACACCCGACTGGGCCGGGAGGTAGCGGTAGCCGACGTCGAGGGCGCTCTGCTCGGGCAGGCCTCGGGGCAGCAGGCTGCGCTGGAGGGTGACCGCCAGGGCGTGCTCGCGCGTGTACCGGCGGGCGTTGTCGATGCTGACCGCGGCACGGGCCACCAGTTCCTCCGCCAGTGAGAGCTCCTCCTGGTAGAAGGGGTCGTGCTCCTCGGAGCGCCAGAAGTTGACCATGCCCAGCACGACACCGCGGGCCTGGATCGGAGCCGTTACGAGCGAATGGATGCCGTAGCCCACGATCTGTTCGGTGCGATCCGGGTCCTGCAGATGCCAGCCCGTTGCGGTGGACAGGTCGGCCACCAGTTCCGAGCGGCCGGTGCCGTAGCCGCGTGCCTGGGGCGTGGAGGGCAGGAAGTCGATCAGCCGGCCCTTCTCGTAGAGGGGATGGTCGTCGCGGATGCCGCATACGGCGACACGTCTCATCCCCTTTGCCGTGGTCTCCGGTTCCTCGCCGTGCAGTACGGCGTCGGCCAGGTCCACGGTGACGAAGTCGGCGAAGCGGGGGACGGCGATCCGGGCGAGTTCGTCGGCCGTTCGGACGACGTCCAGGGTGGTACCGACGCCCAGTCCGGCGTCGTAGAGCAGCTTCAGCCGCTCGCCTGTGATCTCGGCCCTGCCCGACACGGCCCGCAGCTCCGTGGAATCGCGCAGCGTCACCACGGTGCCCTTGGGGCCTCCGCCGCAGTCCGTGAGCCTCTGGTTGACCACCAGCAGCCGAGGTCCGGCCAGGTGCACCTCGTCGTTGGCCTCGCGGCCGGAGCTGAGCAGCGACATGATTTCAGGTTCGAGGGCCGGCATCCGGGACACGTGCTGTCCCTCCGCCTCCGGGGGCAGCTCCAGGAGCCGCCGGGCCTCGTCGTTCGCCAGCAGCAGTCGCCCCTCGTCATTGACGATGAGCACCCCTTCGCGCACGGAGTGCAGCACTGCGTCGTGGTGCTCGTACATGCGGGTCATCTCGTTCGGGGCCAGGCTGTGGGTCTGCCGTCGCAGCCGCCTGCTCACCAGCACCGTGGCGGCGGTGGCCGCTGCGAGTGCACCCGCCCCGGCGGTCAGGATGATCGGTATCTGCCGCTCCACCAGACTGGTCACGTTCTTGACTTTCAGCCCGGCGGAGACGAGGGCCACCACTTGGCCACGGGTGTTTTGGACGGGCACGGTCGCCTGGACCTCCCGGCCGAGGGGGCCGTCCACGCTTTCGGTGTAGACCCTTCCCGCCAGCGACGGCTCGATCTTTCCCACGAACCGCTTCCCGATCCGGTCCGGCAGAGGGTGGGTGTAGCGGATCCCTTTGGTGTCCATCACCACGACGAAGTCGACGCCCGCGGACTTGCGTCCGGCCTCGGTCAGCGGCTGCAGGACTGCCGAAGGATCGGGGGCTCGCAGTGCGGACAGCATGCCCGGGGAGTGCGCGAAAGTCTGCGCGACGGCTGTGGATCTCCGCTTGGCCTCGGCGTTGGTGTGCCGCTGTGACTGCAGGACGAGGGCGAAGACGGCGAATGCCACGAGCAGCACCACCAGGGTCACCTGCATGAGGAACATCTGCCCCGCGACGCTTCGCGTGTTCCTCCGCACCAGTGACCATAGCCGCGATATGTGCGCAACTCGGGCAAAACGGTCTCCCATCCGCCCTTTCTAGCACTGCTCACCCCGCTTAGTCACGGGCCTGCCTTCGCACCGTCCGCGCCCGCCGGAGATCGATCGTCTGTGCCGCCACAACAGTCACTGAAGCTGCGACGTCCCAGCAGCACCAACAGCCCCACCCGTACCCGCACGGTTGCGGCAGCCGTGCGGCGGCCGGATGCAGCGGGCCGTACTGGTCGTCGTTCCACGGCAGGCACGCGGCGCGGGCAGGCAGGCCGGGATGCCCGTCCCTCCCCGCGGGGTGCCGCCCGTCAGTGCATGCTGCGCAGCTCCCGATCGATGTCCTCCTCGGTGATGGGCCTGCGGAAGTACGCCTGCCAGGCGTCGAGCAGGAGGAAGACGCCCCATCCCCCGAGAACCCATCCCGGCCAGAAGTACCCCGCTCCGGTCAGTGCCCATACCACGATCAGGAACGCGTTGATCACGGCGTAGGCCGCGAAGTCGGCCCGGAGCTTGCGCTTCTTCTCCAGCCGTTCGTGGGCCCATTCCCTCTTCAGCGCCGTCCGTGGCTCGTGGGAGTCCGCAGGGTCGAGGGGTCCCACCATGATCGCCACCTCCTCGGTCGCAGTGGAATGCCGTCTCTTTCCTCCATGGTCCTCCCGGGCGGCCGGGCATGCCGCTCAAAGCGGCTCGGGCTGGGGGCGGCTTGAAGGCAGCAGGGCGGCGTCCGGCTCCGTGCCAGCGGGCGGTGTGGCTCGGGCTGGGGGCGGCTTGAAGGCAGCTCAGCCCCGCGGCGCCGGTGTCGACGTGCTGTCGCGGACGATCAGGTCCACGGGGGTGACCGTCAGGGGTGGCGGGGGCGCCGCCGGGGTGTCGATGCGGTCGAGGAGGACGTGGAGGGCGCGGGTGCCGATGTCGGTGAAGTCCGTGCGGACGGTGGTCAGTGGGGGGAGGAAGTGGGCGGCCTCCGGGATGTCGTCGTAGCCGACCACGCTGACGTCGTCGGGGACGCGGCGGCCCGCCTCGTGCAGGGCGCGCAGGACGCCGAGGGCCATCTGGTCGTTGGACACGAAGACCGCCGTGATCTCCGGGTTTCGCGCCAGCTCGCGGCCGAGGTCGTGGCCGGAGTCGGCGCTCCAGTCGCCGAGGAGGGGGGCGGGGACCGGGGCGCCCGCGGTCTCCAGGGTGGCCCGCCAGCTTTCCGCCCTGCGGTCCGCCGCGGCCCAGCCGCTCGGGCCGGCCACATGCCAGACCGTGCTGTGGCCGAGGGACAGGAGGTGTTCGGTGGCCTTGCGGGCGCCGGTGCGGGCGTCCGAGGTGACCACCGGGGTGCCGTCGCCGAGGTCGTTGTCCAGGACCACCAGCGGGGTGTCCAGGCGGGCCTCCGCCAGCGCCTTCGCCACGCGCAGCTGCGGGGCGATCGCGATCACGCCGTCTGCGCCCTCCGCCGACAGACGGTCCGCCGCCCGTACGACCGTGTCGCGGTCGGCGGTGTCCAGCGCGATCGAACTGACCAGGTAACCGGCGTCCTGCGCGGCCGTGTTGATCGCGGTCAGGGTGGAGGCGGGGCCGTAGCGGGCCGCGTCGAACGAGATCACCCCGAGCATCCGGGTCCGCCCGCTGGCCAGCGAGCGGGCACTGCGGCTCGGGCGGTAGCCGAGCGTACGCATCGCCGCGAGGACCGCCTCACGGGTTTCCGGGCGTACGGCCGGGTGGTCGTTCAGCACCCGCGAGACCGTCTGCTTGGAGACGCCGGCCAGGTGCGCCACGTCGGCCATCACGGGGCGCGCGCCCGCGAAGTTGCGGCGGCTGCGGCCTCCCTTGGTCGCCGGGTCGCCGGCGGCGCTCGGGGTCATCGGGTGCCCTCTTCCGTCCTTCGCCGAATGCGGCCGGTCCGGGTCCCCGTCCGGGCCCGGGTCCCGGGCCTGGCCCGGGTCTCCGTCCGGGCCCAGGTCCCCGTCCGGGTTCCGGTCCAGGTCCGGGCCCGGGTCTCCGTCCGGGTTCCGGTCCGGGCCCGGGTGCGGGTCCGGTTCTGGTGGTGCGGGCAAGCGGGGGGGGTGGCCGTGGTGTGGGTGGCGGCGCGGCCGTCGGGGCCCGCTCCCGCCGGTCCACAGGATAGGCCGGGCGGTGCCGGGGGCTGTGGGCAGGTGGCGGGAGCGGGGCGGCGGCGCCGGGGAGGGTCAGTGCGCCGCCGGGCCGAGGTCCGGTGCGTCCGTGAGGTGGGCGCGGGTGGTGGTGGTCGCCTGGAGTTCCAGGAGGACCAGGTCGTTGGTGCCGGGGCGCAGGACGGGGGCCGGGACGTACAGCGTGCGCTGGGGGCCCCGGTTCCAGTAGCGGCCCAGGTGGAAGCCGTTGATCCACGCCTGGCCCTTGGTCCAGCCGGGCAGGGAGAGGAACGTGTCCGCAGGGGTCCCGACCTCGAAGGTGCCGTGGTGGAAGGCCGGTTCCGCCGACCGGGGGGTGGGGTCCGGTTCGAAGGGCAGCGGCGGCGGGACGTCCAGGGGCAGGGGGTGGCAGTCCCAGCCGTGCAGGGGTGTGCCGTCGAAGGTGACCGGCCCCAGCAGGCCCTTGGGGGTGCCGATGCGGGGACCGTAGTTGACCCGCCCCATGTTCTCGACGAGGACGTGGAGTTCGGCTCCGGCCCGCGGCACCCGGATCGGCAGGGTCTCCTCCTGGCGCTCGCGTTCGAGTACGCCGACGGGGGCGCCGTCCACGAAGAGCTGGGCGCGGTCGCCCACCCCGCCGGTGAAGTGGAGCAGGCCGGGTCCCTCCGTGGGGAGTGTGGTGCGGTACAGCACGTAGCCGGCGCGCCGGCCGAGGGCGTCGGCGGAGAGGGGGTCCGCGGGCGCGGGGACGGCCTTCGCCACGGTCGACGTCAGGAGAGGCCTGCGGTGGGTCAACTCCACTGTGGTCGGCGGGAGTTTGCGCGCGGGGGCGGGGGCCGGTTCGTCCGGGACCGGTGCGTGGCGGGCGATGACCTCGCGGAAGGCGTGGTACTTCGGGCCGGGGTCGCCGTGCTCGGTGAGGGGGGCGTCGTAGTCGTAGGAGGTGACGGTGGGGGCGTAGGTGTGGTGGTGGTTGGCGCCGTTGGTGAAGCCGAAGTTGGTGCCGCCGTGGAACATGTAGATGTTGACCGAGGCGCCCGCGGAGAGCAGGCGGTCCAGGTCGGCGGCGGCGTCGGCCGCGTCCCGGCCGTGGTGCGGGCCGCCCCAGTGGTCGAACCAGCCGATCCAGAACTCCGAGCACATCAGCGGGCCTTGGGGCTGGTGCTCGCGCAGTCGTTCCAGGGATCGGTCGATCCGGCTGCCGAAGGTGCCGGTCGCGAGGACGCCGGGGAGGCTGCCCTTGGCGAGGTGTTCGGGGTCGGCCTGGTCGCAGGTGAAGAGGAGTTCCTCCACGCCGCGGGTGCGCAGGGCGGCCTCCAGGTGCTTGAGGTAGGCGGTGTCGTCGCCGTAGGCGCCGTACTCGTTCTCCACCTGTACGGCGATGACCGGGCCGCCGGACGCGGCCATGTGCGGGAGGAGCGGGGGGAGGAGGAGGTCGAGGTAGCGGTCGACGGCGTCCGTGAAGCGGGGGTCGCTGCTGCGCGGGCGGATGCCGGGGTCGGCGGTGAGCCAGTGGGGCAGGCCGCCGCCGTCCCACTCGGCGCAGATGTACGGGCCGGGGCGGAGCAGGACGTGCAGGCCCTCGCCGGCGGCGAGGCGCAGGAAGCGGGGGAGGTCGAGGAGGCCGTCGAGGACGAGGGTGCCGGGCTCGGGCTGGTGGAGGTTCCAGGGGATGTAGGTCTCCACCGTGTTCAACCCCATCAGGCGGGCCTTGCGGAGGCGGTCGGGCCAGTGGTCCGGGTGGACCCGGAAGTAGTGGAGGGCGCCGGAGATGATCCTCAGGGGGGCGCCGTCGAGGAGGAAGCCGTCGGGGGTGGTGGTCAGGGCGGACATGTGCGGTCCCTTCGGGGGCTTGGCGGCTGAGGGCGAGGGCCGAGGGCCGGTGCCGGCGGTGCGGATGGCGAGGGCCGGCGGTGCGGGTCGCCCTGTGCGGCCTTCGCGCGTTGCGCCGTGGGCTGCTCCGCCGTGCGAACTCCCGAGGCCGGCCGGCCCGCGACGGGAGCGTGGGAGTGCGGTGCACAATCTCCGACGACGGTGATGTTACCGGTAACAATTCACGCGTCAAGAGATCCGGCCGCGTTCGCGGACCGTCAGGGTCGTCGTGTGCGGCGAGCCTTTTCGGCAGTCGCGCCCGCACCGCTCACCGGGGCCGGCGGCGGCCTCGGTCCGACGAGGCGCACCGCCGGGTTCGAACGGTCGTCAGTCGCGGACCGCGAACGTCAGGAAAGCCGTCCACTCCGGGGCGGAGAAGGTGAGTTGGGCGCGCGCGGGGGCCTTGGAATCGCGGACGTGGATGACGCCGGACGCCGTGGCGGCTTCCAGGCATACGCCGCCCGGCAGCCACGGGTCGGTCGCGACAAGGTGTTCGAGGTGGCCCGGGGCGCGTCAGGCTCAAGCCGAAACCCTCACGCCGACCGAAGCCGGAACTCTCACGCCGACCGAAGCCGGAACTCTCACGCCGACCGTTTCCGGGCCGTCGTCTTCTTCGCCGGCGTCTTCTTCGTCGTGCTGTTCGCGGTCGCCGCCGTCTTCCTCGTCGTCGTGCTCCTGCTCGTCGACGCCGTCCTCTTCGCCGGCTGGGTGGACTTCGTGGCCGTCTTCGCGGACGCCGCCGTCTTTGCGGACGCCGCCGTCTTCTTCGCCGTCGACGTGGACTTCTTGCCGCCGGTCCGCTTCGGGGCCGTGCGGGCCGCCCCGTGTCCTGCCCCGGCCTCCTCGCGCCCCGCCGGTCCGCCGCGCGCCTCCTTCGCGGCGCGGACGCTGTTCTCCAGGGCCGTCGTCAGGTCGAGGACCCTGCCGCCGGGGGCGGTGCCGGGAGCCTCGGGAGGCGCCTCGCCGGCCACCTTCGCGGCGACGACCTCCTCGACGGCCGCGCGGTACTCGTCGTGGAGGTCCTCCAGGTCGACCTCGCCGAGGATGTCCATCAGGGTGTCCGCGAGGTCGAGTTCCCTGGCGCGGACCGTGACGTCGGCGGCGGGGGCCATGCCCTCGGGGGCGAGGACCTCGTCGGGCCACAGCAGGGCGTGCATGGCGATCGCGTCGCCGACGACGCGGAGCATGCCGAGGCGCTCACGGCCGCGCAGCGCGTACTTGGTGACGGCGACCTTGTTGCTGCGCTTGAGCGCCTCCCGCAGCAGCGTGTACGGCTGGGCCGCGAGGACGCCGCCCGCCTGGAGGTAGTACGCGGCGTCCATCTGGAGCGGGTCGATCCGGTCGGCCGGCACGAAGGTCACGATCTTGATCGTCTTCGCCGTGGGGAGCGGCAGGCGGGACAGGTCGTCCTCGGTGATCGGGATGATCGTGCCGTCGGCCGCCTCGTAGCCCTTGCCGATCTCCGCCTGGCTCACCTCGCGGTCCTCCAGCTCGCAGACCTTGCGGTGGCGGATGCGCCCGCCGTCCTCGATGTGGACCTGGCGGAACGGGATCGAGTGGCTCTCGGTGGCGTTCACCAGTTTGACCGGGATGCTGAGGAGGCCGAACGAGATGGCGCCGTTCCATAGGGATCGCACGTGCAGCACCCTCCTGACCTCTCCGACGAAAGTCACACATAGGACATATGGCCATTATTCACGCGATCCTCATCGTACGGCGCCCTCACGGAAGGGGAAGGGCGTCCGCCCGCGCCCCTTCACGAGGCTCGCGCGCACGACGCGGTTCACACGGCACCGCTCAGCCCCCGGAGGTCCAGGTCCTCCTGTCGCGCGCCATCGCGTGCAGCGCCTCCACGTCCGCCGGTTTCAGTACGCCGCCCAGTCGTGCGAGTCCCGCCAGTTCCGTGTCCCGCAGCACCCGCACCTCGCGCGGGGCGCCGACCAGGCGCACGTCGGCCGGGCCGACCAGGACCAGCACCGGGCGGACCTCGGCGGTCAGCGTGTGGGAGGCGCGGTCGGCGTCGGCGCGGACCCGGCGCAGCAGGGGCCGGGGGCCGTGGCGGCCGACGGCGACCTCCGGGTCGGCGACGCGGACCCGCTGCCTGCGGGCGTACACGGTGCGCACGGCGAACAGCCCGGCGGGGCCGATCGCCAGGTGGTGGACACGATCGCCGCCGGGCAGCGGGACGGAGTGCAGGGTGTGCCAGCCGGCGCCGTCCAGCCGGTCCAGCAGCTCGCCCACCGTCTGCTCGGCCTCCAGGGCGCGGCGGCGCGGGTCGGGCCGCAGCAGGCGGGCGGGGCCGGGGTCGCGGTCCAGGTCGACCAGCAGGGCCTCGCCGGGGCGGTTGGGGGCGAGGTCGTCGTCGGGGTGGAGGGTGAGGCGGGCCAGCTCGGCGGGGGTGGGGACGGGGGGCGGGCCCACCGTGACGGAGCCGGTCAGGAAGGGTCCGAGCACCTCCAGGACGTCCGCCCGGCGATCGTCGCCGAGGATGCTGACCCGGCCGGCCTCCCTGTCGTACCAGGCGATGTTCCTGCCGTCCTTCAGGCAGACGTACAGCCGCTCCCGGCCGTGGTGCCAGGTCGGTACGACGCGCAGTCCGTTCATGCACCATCACCCCATGACCATGGGAACAGGCGGGGTGCCGCGGGGCAAGGAGGCGATTACCTTGGAGAGGAGTTGGGCATGCCCCAGGGACGCGGTTGGGGAGGCGCCGTTGCGGACCCGCAGGAAGCAACCCGACGTACCGGCTCCGGACAGTCCGTGGAGCGAGATCGTGCCGGGCCTGTGGATGGGCGGGCACGAGTTCCGCGGCCGGAGCGGACAGCCGGAGTTCGCGGTGGTACGGGGCGAGTTCGATCTCGTCCAGACCTTGTTGCGGCTGCCCGGACACGGGCCCGACCGGGGCGTTCCGCATCATGTCTGGCCCATACCGGACGGGCCGCTGGACGGCACCCAGCTCGCCGGGGTGATGCGGCTGGCGGAGGCGGCCGGTGAGGCGTTGGACGAGGGCCGTTCGGTGCTGGTCCGCTGCTGGCACGGATACAACCGCTCGGGCCTGGTCGTCGCCCACGCGCTGGTGGGCCGGGGCCACTCGCCCGACGAGGCGATCGGGCTGATACGGTCGCGGCGCTCTCCCTGGGCCCTGCACAACGAGCTGTTCGTCGAGTACCTGCAGGCGGGCCTGCCGACGGCCCGGCTGCTGGAGGAGCTGGCCGAGTAATCGTTTCTCCCGGCGGTCCACGGCCACCCTCCCGGCCGTCCCGCAGCCGTTCTCCCGTCCGTCCCGCAGCCGTTCTCCCGCGGCTCTCCGGTCGTCCGGCCGCGGGACGGACGGACGCCGGACGGACGCCGGACGGACGGACGCCGGACAGCCGCCGGACGGACGGACGCCGGACAGCCGCCGGCCCGCCGGCCCTCCATCCGTCCAGCATTCCGAGTGTCCCGAATGTCCCGAGCGGCCCGTCGACCGGCACCCGACCGGTACGCAAAAAGGACTTCCCCATGAATAAGGTGTACGGGGCCGCCCGTCACCCTGATCACAGGAGCCCCGTGCCGCACCTGCGTCCCACCCGCACCGCCCTCGCGCTGGCGGCCGTCGCCCTGCTCGCGTCGGCGACCGCGGCCTGCGGCGACGCCGGCGGGCTGCGGAGCGCGGGGGCGACGCCGACGGCGGTCAGTCCGGAGAAACTGTGGCCGGACCTGCCGGCGGCGTCGAGTCCGGCGTTCGACATCGACGAGGTGAACACCGAGGTCGTGAAGGGAATCGCCGTTCCCGCCGACGACATCCACCGGGTGGACCCGGTGGATGTCGTACGCCGTGAGATCGCCGCGCATCCGGGCGACTACGACGGCTCCGAGGCGCCGTACCGCGAGACGGCCGACCGGATCGCCGACTGCGACCAGGGCGGCGCCGGGCGGACCCCCTGCCCGGTGCTGCGGCCGTACTACCGGGATCTGACCGGTGACGGACGGGACGAACTGGCGCTGGGCTTCCGCCGGCTGCCCGGCGACCTGACGGCCGTCCGCGTGTACACGGTCGACAAGCACCGGCTGGTGCAGGTCATGGGGTGGGAGGACGCCGTCAGCGGGGTGGAGCTGGCCGGGCGGTCGGTGATCATCCGCTCGCCCTCCGAGGTCGCCGGGTACGAGTACCGCCTCCAGTGGACGTGGGACCAGGACCAGCGGGCGATGCTGCTCACGCACGACGAGATGGTGCGGACCGAGCGGCGGGGCGACGGGCCGACCCACCCGCTCCGGCCGACGTCCGCCCCGGGGGCCTCCCCCTCGACCTCCGTGAGCGGCCGATGAGGCTCGCGCTCCCCCGGTGGTCCGGCACGCTCGCCGTGAAGGCCGCCGTGTTCATCACGGTGATGTGCTGTGCGCTCGCCGCGCTGCTCGGCGTCCTCGTACACGTCTCGGTGACCCACCAGACCGTCGGTGAGGCCCGCGATCTCGCGCTGTCGCGGCTGGAGGACGCCACGACGGCGTTCGAGGCGGGGGACACGCTCGGCCCCGGCGCGGGCGTCGACCCGCCGGGGCTGCCCGCGGCGCTGCGGGACCTGGCGCTGGCGGGAGAGCGCGGCACGATGGTCGCCGAGCACCTCGGGCGGCCGACGATGTGGGCCGCCGGGCCGGCCGACGGCGAGCGGAGCGAGCTGGGGGTCCCCCAGCCCGGAGGGCGGGGAAGGGCCCTCGCGGTCGCCGTCGACTACGCGCAGAGCGCCCGGACCATCGAGGCGCTGGACAACGCGATCCTGTGGTCGTCGGCGCTGGCGATCGGGGCGACGCTGCTGGTCGGCGCGTTCGCGGTGACCCGGGTGACGCGGCGGCTGCACGCCACCGCGCGGGTCGCCCGGCGGATCAGTGCCGGTGATCTGGACGCGCGCGTGGACGACCCCCGGACCAAGGATCCGACCCGCCCGCAGGACGAGGTGGCCGCCGTCGCCGTCGCACTGGACTCGATGGCGTCCTCGCTCCAGGGCAAGCTGCTGAGCGAGCAGCGCTTCACCGCCGACGTGGCGCACGAGCTGCGCACCCCGCTGACCGGGCTGCACGCGGCGGCCGAGCTGCTGCCGCCCGGCCGGCCCACGGAGCTGGTGCGCGACCGGGTGGCCGCCCTGCGCACGCTCACCGAGGACCTGCTGGAGATCTCCCGCCTGGACACCGGCCGCGAGCGGCTGGAGCCGGACACCGAGGACCTGGGGGCGGTGGCCCGCCGGGTGGTACGGGCGGCGGCGGCCCCCTCCGGCGCCCCGTCGAGCGCCTCCCCGGGCACCCACCCGATCACGGGCACCGGCACGCACACCGGCACCGGCACCGGCACGCACACCGGCACCGAGGTCAGGGTCGTGCGCGACGCCCGGGTCGAGACCGACCGGCGCCGCCTGGAGCGGGTGCTCGGAAATCTCGTCGCCAACGCACACCTGCACGGGCGGGCACCGGTGGTGCTGACGGTGGACGGGCCGGTGGTGACCGTGCGGGACCACGGGGACGGCTATCCGGAGTACCTGACGGCACACGGGCCGCAACGTTTCCGCACCGAGGGGGGCGCCAGGGGGCACGGCCTCGGGCTGACGATCGCGGCCGGTCAGGCGGAGGTGCTGGGCGCCCGGCTGACCTTCTCCAACGCGCCGGACGGCGGCGCGGTGGCCACGCTGACGCTGCCTCACACACCGCCCCCCGGAGACGGTTCCCCGTGACGGGACCACACCCCCCGGCGGCCACGGTCTCCCCGATGGCGCAGCGTGACGGGCGGCCGGAAGCGACTCCTCCTAATGTGGCGGCAAGTCGGTTCCGCCCCCTTGTCGGAGGCACCCCATGCCCCTGCGCTCCGCCCTCACCCGGTTCGCCATAGCCCGTGCCGCCGGCACCCTCGCCGCCGCGGCCGCCGTCACCCCCGCCACCGCGGCCGCCGTCACCCCCGCCACCGCGAGCGAGGGCGGTCAGGGCAGCACCCACCGTCAGACCCCGCGCCTGTACAAGGGCGTCGTCACCGCGAACAAGCTGCTGCGCAACGCGCCGAACCGCGGCGGCAAGGTGGTCCGCGTCGCCTTCCGCGACGACCTCGTCACCGTCCACTGCCGGACCACCGGCCAGAAGGTGGACGGCAACTCCCAGTGGTGACTCCTCAGGGACGGCGCGTGGGCCTACGGCGCGGCACGCTACATCCGCGACCTCGGGCCCACGCCGCGCCGCTGCTGACACCGACCGTCCACCAAGGCCCACAAGGAGCCCCATTTGGGTAAGTTCCGGACATGATGCACGCCGGAGCCGAAGTCATCGCCCCGACGGCGGACACGCCGGCCCCGGTGGCGCGCCTGCCCAGGCGCCGCGGCGTCGAACTCTCCCTCATCGTCCTGGCCGTCCTGCTGTCGGTGTACGGCTACTGCGCCGTCGGCCTCGCCAGGAACGGCACCGTCCCGCCCGGGGCCGCCGGCTACGGCGCCGGGCTCGGGGTGCTCGCGCTGCTGGCGCATCTGACGGTCCGGCTGCGCGCGCCGTACGCCGATCCGCTGCTGCTGCCCATCGGGGTGCTGCTCAACGGGATCGGGCTGGTGCTGATCTACCGGCTGGACCTGGAGACGCCCGGTGACCGGGCGGCGCCCACCCAACTCGTCTGGTCGACGCTGGGCGTGGCCCTGTTCGTCTTCGTCGTCGCCGCCCTGCGCGACCACCGGGTGCTCCAGCGGTACGCGTACGTGTGCGTGGTCGCCGCGCTGGCCCTGCTGACGCTGCCGATCTTCTTCCCGGCGGTCAACGGCGCCCGGATCTGGATCAGGGTCGCCGGATTCTCCATCCAGCCAGGAGAGTTCGCGAAAGTCCTGCTCGCGGTGTTCTTCGCGGCGTACCTCGCGGCCAACCGCACGGCGCTCGCCCACGCGGGCCGCCGGATCCGGTTCATGCAGCTGCCGACCGGCCGGGTCCTCGGGCCGGTCGTCGCGATCTGGCTGCTGAGCGTCGGCGTCCTCGTCCTGGAACGCGACCTCGGTACCTCGCTGCTCTTCTTCGGCCTGTTCGTGGTGATGCTGTACGTGGCCACCGGCCGTGTCGGATGGACCGCGGTCGGGCTGGTGCTGGCCTCGCTGGGTGCGGCCGCCGTCGGCCTGCTGGAGCCGCACGTCCACGGCCGGGTCGAGGACTGGCTGCACCCGCTCGCGTCGATCGAGGCGGGCGAGGGCCCCAACCAGCTGGCGCAGTCGCTGTTCTCCTTCGCCGCCGGCGGCACCTTCGGCACCGGTCTCGGGCGCGGCCACTCCGTCCTGATCGGCTTCGCCGTCAAGTCGGACTTCATCCTGGCGACGGCCGGTGAGGAACTGGGCCTGGCGGGGCTCTCCGCGCTGTTCCTGCTGTACGGGCTGCTGGTGGAGCGCGGCTACCGGGCCGGGCTGGCCCTGCGCGACCCCTTCGGACGGCTGCTGGCGGTCGGGCTCGCCTCGATCTGGGCGCTCCAGGTGTTCGTGATCGCGGGCGGGGTGACCGGCCTGATCCCCCTGACCGGGATGGCGATGCCGTTCCTCGCGCAGGGCGGCTCCTCGGTCGTCACCAACTGGGCGATCGTGGCGCTGCTGATCCGCGTCAGCAATTCGGCACGACGCCAGTACGACGGGAAGGCAGCTCCGTGAACGGACTTCGGCGGACGTGCGGGCGGACGGCCGGGGGAACCGGCGTGCGGCGCGAGGGGTTCCCGCAGGGCGGGAGGTCCCGCCCGGGGGGCACGGCCGCGCGCCGAGGCCGCCACCGGCGATCCGAGGTGACCGCGTGATGTCCCGTCACATCCGCCACGCCGCGTTCTTCTGCGCCCTCCTCCTGGTGGCCCTGCTCGTCAACGCCGCCCGCGTCCAGGTCGTCCGGTCCGACACCTACGACGGCAACCCGGCCAACCGGCGCGCCTCCATCGCCCGCTACGGCCAGCCCCGCGGGGACATCCTGGTGGAGGACGTGCCGGTCACCGGCTCCCGGGACACCAGGGAGCAGCTGCGCTACGAACGGACCTACCTCGACGGCCCGTTGTACGCACCGGTGACCGGCTTCTCCTCACAGGTGTACGGGACGACGTTCCTGGAGCACGCGCACGACGGCGTCCTCTCCGGTACGGACCCCCGGCTCGCGCCGTTGCCGCTGTGGAACGACGTCACCAGGTCCTTGTCGGCCGGCGGGAACGTGGTGACGACCCTGAACCCGCGGGCCCAGCGGGCGGCGTACGAGGGGCTGGCCGGGCGCAAGGGCGCGGTGGCTGCGGTGGAGCCGTCGACGGGACGGATCCTGGCGCTGGTGTCGGCACCGTCGTACGACCCCGCCGTGCTGTCCGGGAACGGGCCGCAGGTCGAGCGGGCGTGGGCGCGGCTGAACTCCGACCCGGACCGGCCGATGCTGAACCGGGCGGTGCGGCAGACGTACCCGCCGGGGTCGACGTTCAAGGTGGTCACCGCGGCGGCGGCGCTGGACGCGGGGGTGATCAGGGACCTGGACGCGCCGACCGACTCGCCGGCGCCGTACCGGCTGCCCGGGACGAGGACGCTGCTGGCGAACGGGGGCGAGGGCTGCGAGGACGCGCCGCTGCGAGAGGCGTTCATGTGGTCGTGCAACACGGTGTTCGCGAAACTCGGCGTGGATGTGGGGCTCGCCGACATGGTGGGCACGGCGGAGGCATTCGGGTTCAACGCGGCGGACGTACGGATCCCGTTCGCCGTCGCGCAGAGCACCTTCGACACCTCGCTGGACCGGGCCCAGCTGGCCCTGTCCTCGATCGGGCAGTACAACACGCGGGCCACGCCGCTCCAGATGGCGATGGTCTCGGCGGCCGTCGCGGGCGGGGGGCAGCTGCGGACGCCGTACCTGGTGGAGCGGACGACGCGCGGCGGCGGGGCGACCGTCGCCTCGGCCGGTCCGCGTCCGGCGCGGCAGGTGCTGCGGCCGTCGACCGCGCGGCGGCTGCGGGAGCTGATGGCGGACGTGGTGCGCGAGGGGACCGGGAAGAACGCCGCGATCGCGGGCGCGACCGTCGGCGGCAAGACCGGCACCGCCCAGCACGGCATCGGCAACGCCGGGACGCCGTACGCCTGGTTCGTCTCCTGGGCGCAGGGCGACCGGGACATGGAGCCGAAGGTGGCGGTCGCGGTGGTGGTGGAGGACTCGGCGGCGCGGCGGCGGGACATCACCGGGGGCGGGCTCGCGGCGCCGATCGCGCGGTCGGTCATGGAGGCGGTGCTCACCCCGTGAGACGGGGGCTTCCCGCACCGGCACGGGTGCGGGCGGCCGTGCCCTCGCCGGCTGACGTGGCCGCGTCGCCGGGCGGTCGGCCGCTCCGTCCGGCGGTCCGTCGGGTGGTCCGTCCGGCGGTCCGTCGGGCGGTCCGGGAGGAAACCGTTGCCGCGAAGGGGATTGACGAGCTTGCTGACAAGCAGTCTCATAAGAGCACTGGGCAAGTGAACCGCCGGTAACCCCCGCACGACCGCGTACCCGACCCCACTGGACCCGGCCCACTTGCCGTACGACCCCGTACCCGCCCCCGTACGACGAGGTGGATCAGCCATGACGACCCTGACGGAAGCCGACGCGCTGGACGGCCTGCGCGACGCGCTCGGACTGCTCAAGGACCGGGAGCAGGTGGCCGAGCGGCTGCTCGCCTCTTCCGCCAAGCACTCCTTCGACCCGGACCGGGAGCTCGACTGGGACGCGCCCTTCGAGGAGGGCAAGTGGTTCTGGCCGCCGGAACTGGTGTCGCTGTACGACACCCCGCTGTGGAAGAAGATGGGCGAGGAGCAGCGGATCCTGCTGTCCCAGCACGAGGCCGCCGCACTCGCCTCGCTCGGCATCTGGTTCGAGATCATCCTGATGCAGCTGCTGTGCCGGCACATCTACGACAAGGCGGCGACGAGCGCGCACGTGCGGTACGCGCTCACCGAGATCGAGGACGAGTGCCGGCACTCGAAGATGTTCGCCCGGCTGATCGCGCAGGGCGGCACCCCCTGGTACCCGGTGAGCCGCGCCCACCAGCACCTCGGCCGCCTGTTCAAGACCGTCTCCACCACGCCCGGCTCCTTCACGGCCACGCTGCTCGGCGAGGAGATCCTCGACTGGATGCAGCGGCTGACCTTCCCAGACGAGCGGGTCCAGACCCTGATCCGGGGGGTCACCCGCATCCACGTGGTGGAGGAGGCCCGGCACGTGCGGTACGCCCGTGAGGAGCTGCGCCGGCAGATGGTGACCGCGCCGAAGTGGTCGCAGGAGTTCACGCGGGTGACCTCCGGCGAGTTCGCCCGGGTGTTCTCGGTGGCCTTCGTGAACCCCGACGTCTACACCAACGTCGGCCTGGACAAGCGGGAGGCGCTCGCCCAGGTCAGGGCCAGCGGCCACCGCCGCGAGGTCATGCAGACCGGCGCGAAGCGCCTGACGGACTTCCTCGACGACATCGGCGTGCTGCGCGGGGTGGGACGGCGACTGTGGAAGTCTTCCGGGCTGCTGGCCTAGGGCGTGTTTCGAAAGTGGCGTCGTCTGCCCGAAGGGCAGGCCCGGCGGCGTCTGGTGCGTGCGATCGCAAGGCGGAGGGTCGCCCCGATACTGGTTGTATCGGGGTGATCCCGACAACGCGGCGAGCGTGCGTGCCAGACGCCGCCGGGCAGACGGGACTTTCGAAACACGCCCTAGGCGCGCCGCGGGGGCGGGCGATTACGCTGCACGTCATGAGCCCCGCCGCCCCCGCCTACCGTCGCCTCAGCGTCGAGGAGCGCCGCAGCCAGCTGCTGGAGGCCGCCCTGTCGCTGTTCGCGCACCGCGTCCCCGAGGACGTCTCGCTGGACGACGTGGCCGAGGCCGCCGGGGTCTCCCGGCCCCTGGTGTACCGGTACTTCCCCGGCGGCAAGCAGCAGCTGTACGAGGCCGCGCTGCGGACCGCCGCCGACGAGCTGCGGGACTGCTTCGACGAGCCCCACGAGGGCCCGCCGCTCCCCCGGCTCGCCCGCGCCCTGGACCGTTACCTCACCTTCGTCGGCCGGCACGACGCCGGCTTCAGCGCCCTCCTCCAGGGCGGCAGCGTCGTCGAGACCTCCCGTACGACCGCCATCGTGGACGGCGTACGGCGGGCCGCGGCCGAGCGCATCTACAGCCACCTGGACGTGTCCGATCCCGGGCCCCGGCTGCGGATGACCGTCCGGATGTGGATCACGGCGGTCGAGGCGGCCTCGCTGATCTGGCTCGACGAGGACAAGCAGCCGCCCGCCGACGAGCTGCGGGACTGGCTGGTCGACCAGTTCGTCGCCGTCCTCGCGGTGACCGCGGAGCGGGACGCCCAGACCGCCGAGCTGCTCCACGGTGCGCTCGCGGCGGAGACCTGATCGACACTGGTGCGGTGAAGAGCGAAGACACCCCCTTCGAGGGCGGCCCCATGGACGGCCGCGTCCTCCCCGTGCTGCTGGGTCCGACCGGCCACCCGCCGAAGACGTACCGCATCCCGGTGCCGGACGCCGCCGGCGGCCCGCCCACCGTCCTCGTCTACCGGCGCGTGCCGCGCGGACCCGGCGGGAAGCTCGGCCTGCAACGGGGCTGGAAGTACGCCTACGACCCGGAGGGCGGGAAGAAGGACACCCGGCTGAAGTGGCCGTGGTCGAAGCCGGACGCCGGGCCCGGCGCCGCGCCGGAAGGGCCGAGGCCCGACGCCACGCCGTGAGGGACGGAAGCCCGCCGCCACGCCGTGAGGCGAGCGGGACGACGCCGACGGGTGACGCCGTTGCGCCGAACCGCTCACACCCGGCGCGCGGGATCCGCACGCACACCTGATGCTCGCCGTGCGGGGCGGAGGGGCCGCCCCGCGGCGGAGGTGATGACGTGTCAGGAAGGCTGCTGCGCCTGGTGTGTACGACGGCGCTGGCCGCGCAGGTACTGCTGGCCCCCGGGGTCGCCGCGGCCGCGCCGGAACCGCCGACGGACGGCGAACGGTCGGTGGCCGACCTGCTGACGGACCTTCAGAAGCTGTACCGGGAGGCCGAACGGGCCACCGAGACCTACAACGCCACCGAGGAGAAGCTGAAGGAACGCCGGGCCGAGGCCGATCGTCTCGCCGCTGCGCTGGCCAGGACGCGCCTGTCCCTCCAGGAGAGCCGGGGCGCGGCCGGCCGGCTGGCCAGCCGGCAGTACCAGACCAGCACCGACCTCTCCCCCTACGTACGGCTGCTGCTCGCCCGCGACCCGCAACGGGCCCTCGACCAGGGCCATGTGATCGGCCGGTTGGCGCGCGAGCGCGTGGAGACGGTGGGGCGGCTGGAGGGCAGCGAACGCAAGGCCGACGGCCTCGCCCGCCGGGCCCGCGCCGCCCTCGACGAGCAGCTCACCCTCACCGAGCGCCGGAAGAAGGAACGCGACGCGGTGCGCCGCCGGCTGGACGACGTGGAGGAACTCCTCTCCTCCCTCACCGCCGACCAGCTCACGGCCCTCGCCCGCCTCGAACGCGACGGCGTCGCCGAGGCCCAGGCCGAGATCATGGCCTCCGGCACGCTGAGCGACGACCGCAACCCGTCCGAGGAGGGCGACCGCGCGGTGCGCTACGCCGTGCGCCAGCTCGGCAAACCGTACGAGTGGGGCGCGGAGGGCCCGGCGTCCTACGACTGCTCGGGCCTCACCTCCGAGGCCTGGCGGGCCGCCGGCTCCCCCATCCCCCGCACCAGCCAGGAGCAGTGGGCCGAACTCGAACACATCCCCCTGGCCGAACTGCGCCCCGGCGACCTGGTCGTCTACTTCCCCGAGGCCACGCACGTCGCGATCTACCTGGGCGGGGGGAGGGTCGTCCAGGCTCCGCGACCGGGGGCCGCGGTGAAGGTGTCCCCGATCGCGGCCAACCCGGTCCTCGGAGCCGTACGCCCGGACCCGCTGGAGCCGCCCAGCCCCCGGTACGAGCCGCCCGCCCTCCCGGAGACCGCGACGGCCGGCTCGGACGAGGGCAACGACGCCACGACCGGCCTCCCCGCTCCCGACGGCGAGGACCCTTCCGGGCGTCAGGAAGCCGGCGGGGACGCGCAGTAGGTGTCGACCTCCATCAGGGGAAGCGGTGGAGCGGGCGGCCGGACGGCGCGGACGAGCCGCGGCACCTCACGGGACCAGCGGGGCAGCGGGGCAGCGGGGCAGCGGGGCAGCGGGGCAGCGGGGCAGCGGGGCAGCGGGGCAGCGGGGCAGCGGGGCAGCGGGGCAGCGGGGCAGCGGGGC
>NZ_JBIVKQ010000023.1:110396-145812 GCF_044750845.1 Streptomyces sp. NPDC088766
CGCGAGTATGCCACCGCCGCGGACGGCTGCCCCGGTCGGGAGGCCTGTCAGGCCCCGGCGACCGTCTCCAGGTAGGCGGCCGTCTTCTCCGGCTCGTAGAAGAAGTTCTCGAAGTCCGCGGGGTTGTTGAAGCCGTTGGCGAAGCGGTCGGCGACCGGCTGGAGCGCGCCGGCCGCGCCGATCAGGTTGAGGATGTGCTCCGGCGGCGGGGCGAGCATCGCGTTCGTCCACTTGGTGACGTGCTGGGCGGTGTCCCAGTAGCGGTCGAACGTCGCCTGCATCCACGCCTCGTCGAACTCCTTCTCGCCCTGCTCGAGGATCGAGGCGAGGTAGGAGGCCGCGCACTTGGACGCGGAGTTGGAACCCTGGCCGGTGATCGGGTCGTTGGCGACGACGACGTCGGCGACGCCCAGCACCAGGCCTCCGCCGGGGAGGCGGCCGATCGGGTTGCGGACGGTGGGGGCGTAGCGGCCGGCGAGGGTGCCACCGGCGTCGGTCAGCTCGACCTTGGTGGCCCGCGCGTACTCCCAGGGCAGGAACTTCTCCATGAGTTCCAGGGTCAGGGCGAGGTGCTCCGACGGGTCCTTGACGCCCTTGAAGACGTCCAGCGGACCGCCGGGTATGCCCTCCCAGAACAGGATGTCGGCGCGGCCCGAGGTGGTGAGGGTCGGCATGATGAACATCTCGCCGACGCCGGGCACCAGGTTGCAGCGGACCGCCTCGGTGTCCGGGTGCTCCGGACGGGGGCCCAGGCCGTGCACGTAGGCCACCGCCAGCGCGCGCTGCGGCTCGCTGTACGGGGAGCGGGACGCGTCGCGGCCGAACATCTGCACCAGCTCGCCCTTGCCCGCGGAGACGAGGACGAGGTCGTAGGCGCGGGAGAAGTAGTCGAGGTCGGAGACCGCCGCGCCGTGGATCACCAGCTGGCCGCCGCGCTGCGCGAACGTCTCCATCCAGCCGGCCATCTTCACGCGCTGGTCGACGGACTGCGCGTACCCGTCGAGCCTGCCCATCCAGTCGATGGCGCGCTGGGTCGGGCCGGGGTCGTGCGAGCCGGGGGCCGCCACCGAGACGCCGAGTCCCTCGATCTTCGGGGCCTGCTGCTCCCAGAAGTTCAGCTGGAGGTCGCGCTCGTGCTGGAGGGCCGTGTGGAACATGCACTGCGTCGACATCACCCGGCCGGCGCGGATCTCGTCCGCGGTCCGGTTGGACATCAGGGTGACCTCGTACCCGTGCGACTGGAGGCCGAGGGCGAGCTGGAGACCGGACTGGCCGGCTCCGACGACGAGTATCTTCCGCATGCGGGGCTGTCTCCTACTCGGGGGTTTCGTCGAGCGCGTGGCCCACCAGGGCCAGGAGGGTCTCGATCACGGAGATCCGGCGACGCGCATCCATGATCATGACAGGTATGTGCTTCGGGACGGTCAGCGCCTCCCGTACGTCCTCCGGCTCGAACAGCTCGCTGTCGTCGAAGTGGTTGACGGCCACGACGTACGGCAGCCCGCAGCTCTCGAAGTAGTCGAGCGCGGGGAAGCAGTCCTTCAGCCGGCGGGTGTCGGCCAGGACGACGGCGCCGATCGCGCCGCGCACCAGGTCGTCCCACATGAACCAGAACCGCTGCTGGCCCGGCGTGCCGAACAGGTAGAGCACCAGGTCGTCGTCGAGCGTGATGCGGCCGTAGTCCATGGCCACCGTGGTGGTGACCTTGTCCGGGGTGCCGGTGAGGTCGTCGGTCTCCTCGCTGGCCTCGGTCATCAGCGCCTCGGTCGTGAGGGGCGTGATCTCCGAGACGGTGCCGACGAGGGTGGTCTTGCCGACGCCGAAGCCGCCGGCGACCACGATCTTCGTGGCGACGGGGGCCCGGGTGCGGTCCGTCTGCCAGGACTTCAGTTCCTCGTGCGGTTCGTCGAGGAGCGGGGACACACCGAAGGGGGTGTCGGCGTCAGAGACGACGGAGTCCACTCAGCACCCTTTCCAGCAGAGCGCGGTCGGGACGGCCCGTACCGTGACCGGTCCCGGTGCCGTACACACGGATCTTTCCCTGGTCCGCGAGGTCGCTGAGGAGCACCCGGACCACGCCGAGCGGCATCTTCAGCAGCGCGGCGATCTCGGCCACCGTACGCATCCGGCGGCACAGTTCGACGATGGCCCGCATCTCCGGCATGACCCGGGTGGTGAGGGAGCCGTTCGTCAGTTCCTTGCGCTCCTCGGGCGCCTCGAGTTCGGCCGTGGTCGCCACGAACGTCTCGACGAGGAGGACGTGACCGAAGCGGGTACGGCCGCCGGTCAGCGAGTAGGGGCGGACGCGGGCCGGCCTGCGGTCGCCGCCCCGGACGGGGAGCTGCTGCCTGCGGTTGTGCGGCGCGCTGCTCATCGGCCGCTCCCCGCCGTCTCCGACTCCAGGGATCTGCGCAGTTCGCTGCGGAGTTCGGGGGTCAGGACGTGGCCGGCGCGGCCCACGAACAGGGCCATGTGGTAGGCCACCACGTTCATGTCGCAGTCGGCGGAGCCGTGCACCCCCAGCAGCGAGCCGTCGCTGATCGACATCACGAAGAGGCTGCCCTCGTCCATGGCGATCATCGTGTGCTTCACCGCGCCGAACTCGATGAGCTTGGCGGCCCCGATGGTGAGGCTGCCGATGCCGGAGACGATGGTGGCCAGGTCGGCGGCGGAACCGCGCGGGCCGGCGGGTTCGGCTCCCAGGGACTCGCGTGCCGCGTCGTGGCGGCCCGGGTCCGAGGAGAGCAGGAGCAGACCGTCGGAGGAGACGACGGCGACGGACTGGATGCCTGGCACCTCCTCCACGAGGTTCGTCAGCAGCCAGTGCAGGTTGCGGGCTTCACTGCTCAGTCCGAAGGTACTGGACGCGGTCAACTGCTTGCCTCCTCGACTGTGCCCCCCGTGTCTTCTGCGGCGTGTGCGTGTGCTTCCTGGGACGACGGGACCTTGTTCTGGGCCGTCCGTTCGGCGATCTCCGCCTCCACGTCGCGGTATCCGGCCTCCGCCCCCCGGCGGAAGCCACCGAGACGGCGGCGTAGAGCGTCGGCGTCCACGGACCCGCTCCGCTGGCGGGGGGCCTGGGTGGGTGAGGTCAGCTTGGGGGTGCGCTTCGGGAGACCCTTGTCGGTGACGACGTCTTCCGAGGCGTCGGCGGTCCGGGTGTGCTCCGCCTCGTCGGCGCCCTCGGCGGCTGCGGCTGCGGGTTCGGGGAGGGCCTCCGGCTCGGGGGCGGCATCGGGGGTGGGGGCGGCCTCCGGTCCGGGAGCGGCCTCCGGTCCGGGAGCGGCGGTTTCGGTGACGGCGGGTTCGGTGACGGCCGGTCCGGTGGCCGCCGTGTCCGTCTCCTGTCCGGCTTCCGCGTGCGCGTCCGCCGTCCCCTCCGTATCCGCGTCCGCATCCGCGTCCGCCGGGATGAGGAGTTCCATCGTCGTCTCGGCCGGGGTCTCCGGCGCCGCCGCCCGTACGGCCCGCTCGGCGGCCTCGACCAGCGGGTCGCCGCCGGGCTTCGGACGGCCTGGCAGGACGTTGGAGTTGGCCTCCGCGTCCGCGCCGGGCAGGGCGAAGGAGTGCGTCCCGGAACCCGGGGCCGGCGCGGGGACCGCGGCGGCCGGCGAGGCGGCGAGCAGGGGTGTCGGAAGGACGACGACGGCCGCGATCCCGCCCTTCTTCTGCTCGCGCAGCTGCACGCGCACCCCGTGCCGGTGAGCGAGCCGCGCCACGACGTACAGGCCGAGGCCGAGGCCCTCCTCGCCCTCCTGCTCGTACGGCGAGTCCGGGGCGAACTCGGCGAGGCGTGCGTTGAGGCGGGTCAGGCGCTCCTCGGTCATGCCTATGCCCTCGTCCTGGACGGAGAGCATGACCTCGCCGTTCTCCAGGAGCCAGCCGGAGACCTCGACGGGCAGGTCCGGCGGGGAGAACGAGGTGGCGTTCTCCATGAGTTCGGCCAGCAGGTGGCTCAGGTCGTCGGCGGCGAAGCCGGCCACGTGTGCGTGCGGCGGCAGCGCGGAGATGCGGACGCGCTCGTAGCGTTCGATCTCGCTGACGGCGGCGCGGACGACGTCGACCAGCGGGATGGGGCCGGCGTGCTGCTGGACGTGTTCCGTGCCGGCGAGGACCAGGAGGTTCTCGCTGTGGCGGCGCATGACGGTGGCGAAGTGGTCGAGCTTGAAGAGGGTGGCCAGCCGGTCGGGGTCCTGCTCGCGCTCCTCCAGGCCCTCGATGACCGCGAGCTGCCGTTCGACGAGGCCGAGCGTGCGCAGCGAGAGGTTGACGAAGGTGCCGCCGATGCTGCCGCGCAGCCGGTCCAGCTGGGCGGCGGAGTCGGCGAGTTCGGCGCGCAGCTCCTCGCGGGCGTCGGCCATCCGCTGGCGCTGTCCGACGAGGTGCTTGCGGTCGGACTCCAGGGTGGTGACGCGCTCGTGGAGGGCGACGGCGTGCTCGTGCAGGGCGTTGACGGAGCGGACGACCTGGGCGAACTCGTCGTTGCGGCCGGTGAACCGGAGGGGCTCCTCGGCCGCCGGGTTCTCGGCGCCGGCCAGCCGGGCGGAGCCGATGCGCAGGACGGCCAGCGGGCGGGTGAGGCTGCGGGCCATGGCGGTGGCGATGCCGACGGCCAGCAGGATCAGCGCGCCGAGCAGGGCGATGCGGATCTCCAGCGCGGTGACGTCGTCGTCGCGGAGCTGGGCGAGGTCCTTGGTACGGCGGTCGTAGAGGGCGGACTCCGTGCCGCGCATCAGCTCGACGCGCGCGGCGAGCGCCGCGTCGAGCTTCTTGGTGCTGGTCCCGAGGTCCTTGTCGCTCAGTTCCGGCTGGTCGGTGAGGGACGCGAGGTACTTCTCCGCGGTCTCGACGTCCGTGCCGGTGACCGTGGAGTCGTAGGACTCGACGGCCTGTTCGGGCGCGTTCTCCCGGAAGGCGCCCACGGACGCGTCGGAGCGCAGGCGGGCCTGCTGGGCGGCGGCCGTCAGGGCGTCGCGCTGTTCCGTGTCGGCGTCGGAGGAGACCTTCTCGGTGGAGGTCCCGCCGGTGACCGGGTCGTAGACGCTCTCGGTGGACGTCGGCACGTTCAGTGCGGCGAGCAGCAGTCCGCGGGTCGCGGCGGCCTGCTGGACGGCGGTGTCCAGTTCGGCGAGGGCGTACGCGCCGGAGCCCGCGCGGGGCGGCATCCGCTCGGCGAGCAGCTCGGCCAGGCCGTGCAGCGCGGTGATCGCCTCGGAGTAGGCCTGGTGGGTCTGGAGCGCGGTGCTCCGGCCGGTGAGGGCCTCCTGGCGCACGGTCGCGATGCCGTCGAGGTCCTTGCGGAGCGCGGCCGGCGTGTCGGTGTCGGCGGTCAGCTCGCGTACCTGCCGGTCCACGCGGGCGCTGCCCTCCGGAGAGGGCGCCTTGGACTTGGTCCGGCCGGCCGCGACGTAGACGGTGACCTCGTCGCGTTCGTCGGCGAGCGCCTGGGCGAGCGCAAGCGCGTCCTGGGTCTGCTCGGCCAGGGTGACCAGTTCCTGGGAGTCCTTCACCCGCCCGGAGGCGTCGAGGACGGCGGGTGCGCCCGCTCCGGCGATGGCGGCGGCGACGACTGCCACCGCGACGATCAGCCGGTTGCGTACGTGGGTGGGGCGGCCCTTGCCGACGGGGGTGCGCTCCGCGCCCCCCTCGGAGGCCGTGTTGCTGCCTGGGCGCCGAGGCCGCGTCTTCTGCACCGGTGCTCGCATTCCTGACTCGTGTACCCATGGGCCGGATGACACACCGTCAACGGGCGTGTCCTGTCCGGTACGGTTCCCGACCCTCCCAGTGCCGGTGGGCAGGGGTCGCGCATCGCATGCCCCGCCACCCGAAGGAGTGAACATCGGAGGGGAGTTGGCGGGCAAGTTCCCCTGGCGTGTGCGACGGCGGTGCCCGGTGGGCCGGTTGGACGTGAGCGGCAGCCTTTGGCAGTATTCGCCGCCACGCCTTCCCGGAGTGCTTCATTACCGCCCAAAACAGGCGTCTGACCTGCGCTGGCGCGTCGGCTCGGCAAACGTTGCAGGCCTTTCGCGGAGGGCGTGAACGGCTCGTGCAGACTGGCTGGATGCGTACGGAACTTGTGTCGGAGCCCGGCGATCGCGGCCGGCCCAACGAGGACTTCGCGAGTGTCGGGCTTCCCGCCTCCGGCCAGGGCGGTGCGCTGGTCGTCCTGGACGGGGTGACGCCGCCCACGGGCGGCTCGGGCTGTCTGCATTCGGTCCCCTGGTTCACCGCACGGCTGGGCGGCGCCCTGACCGAACTGACCCTTTCCCTCCCGGATGTTCCCCTGGCGGAAGCGCTGAGCCGGGCCCTCGCGCGTACCGCCGGGGCGCACGCCGGAACCTGTGACCTTTCTCACCCGCGCACCCCGCAGGCAACCGTGGCCGTGGCGCGCTGGTCGCCGGAGCGGGTCGACTACCTGGTGCTGTGCGACGCGGTCCTTCTGCTGGCCTCCCCCGACGGCACGGTCACGGCGGTCCGCGACGACCGCCTCGACCGGGTGCCGCGGGCCCTGCTGGCCAGCGCGGAGATCTGCGACGCGCGCGCCCGCAACCGGGAGGGCGGCTTCTTCACGGCCGCCGCGGATCCGTCGGTGGCCGCCCGCGCGGTGACCGGTTCCGTCCCGCGCGGGGACGTGGCGGCCCTGGCCGCCCTGAGCGACGGGGTCACCCGCTGGGTGGAGACGTTCCGGGAGGGCGACTGGACGGACCTGTTCGCCCACGTCGCCGAGCAGGGCGCGCAGGCGGTGGTGGAGCGGGTGCGGGAGCTGGAACGGGCGGACACGGAGCGGGTGTTCCTGGGCCGGGCCAAGGCGCACGACGACGCCACGGCCGTCTACGTGGAGCTCTGATCCCTCCCACCCGCAGGTCCCCGCGGGGCTCCCAGCGCGGTTCTACCTGGCCATGCCCTGGTTCAACTCGTGCAGCAGGCGGGCGAGTTCGGCGACGGCGCCGCGGTCCCAGTGGGCGAGCTGACTGACGTACCGCGCGCGGCGGGCCTCGCGGACGCGGCCGACCCGGGTTCGGCCCTCCTCGGTCAGGGCGACCAGCCAGGCCCGTCCGTCGGCCGGGTCGGGCTCGCGGGTGACCAGTCCCAGCTGTTCGAGGGCGCGCAGCTGGCGGGACATGGTGGCCTTGCCGACGCCGATGTAGGCGGCCAGCTCTGTCGCGCGCTGCCGGCCCAGCTCCTCCAGCCGGACGAGGAGGCCGTAGGCGGCGGGCTCCAGGTCGGGGTGGACCTCGCGGGCCATCTCGCCCTGGTTGGCGCGGGCGCGGCGCAACAGCACCGTCAGCTCCCGCTCGAGGGAGAGGAACTCCCGGTCCACACCGCCCGGCAACGCCTCGGGGGTGCCGCCCGGCGGCGTCCCGGGCACACCGCTCGGCGGCGTCCCGGGCGCGTTCCCGCGTCCGTCGTCGTTTCCGTCCTCGTGCACGTCAGCACTCCTGATCAGGTTTCCCGCGCCGGAAGTTCTCGCCCGTTCGCGCCGTTGCCGCAGCTCTCCAAGTATTTCGCAGGCCTGGACCTTCGGCGTCTTCCGACCCCCCTTCCGCCTCGCCGCCCCCTGTCGCCCTCGCCCCCCCGCCGCCCCCTCTTCCGCGCTCCGGCTCTCCGCTCCCGGCTTCTTCCGGCCGCCGGGCGCGCGCACGGCGAAGGCCCGGGCCTCCCTCACGAAACCCGGGCCTTCCCTCATCCGGTCCCCGCGCGGGCCTGACCCGCTGCCGGAACCGGCGTCACGCGGCGACCGGAACCTCCGGCGCGGCCCCGTTCGTCGCCGGGGCCAGTGCCAGCTCCAGGACCTGGCGGACGTCGGTGACGGCGTGGACGTCGAGCTTGTCCAGCACCTCCGCGGGGACGTCGTCCAGGTCGGGCTCGTTGCGCTTGGGGATGACGACGGTCCTCACACCCGCCCGGTGCGCGGCGAGCAGCTTCTGCTTCACCCCGCCGATGGGCAGGACGCGGCCGGTGAGGGAGACCTCGCCGGTCATCGCCACGTCGGTGCGCACGAGCCGTCCGCTCAGCAGCGACGCCAGTGCCGTCGTCATCGTGACGCCCGCGCTCGGGCCGTCCTTGGGCACCGCGCCCGCCGGGAAGTGGATGTGCACGCCCCGGTCCTTCAGGTCGGCGACCGGCAGTTCCAGTTCGGCGCCGTGCGAGCGCAGGAAGCTCAGCGCGATCTGCGCCGACTCCTTCATCACGTCGCCGAGCTGACCGGTCAGGGTCAGACCCGCGGCGCCCGTCTCCGGGTCGGCCAGGGACGCCTCGACGAAGAGGACGTCGCCGCCGGCGCCGGTGACCGCGAGCCCGGTGGCGACACCCGGCACCGCGGTGCGCCGCTCGGCCGGGTCCTGGGCGGACTCGGGCACGTGGTGCGGCCGGCCGATCAGCTCGCGCAGGTCCTCCTCGCGCACGGTGAGCGGCAGCTCCCGCTCGCCCAGTTCGTGCTGGGCCGCGACCTTGCGCAGCAGCCGGGCGACGGACCGCTCCAGGGTGCGCACGCCGGCCTCGCGCGTGTACTCGCCGGCCAGCTTGCGCAGCGCGCCCTCCTCGAGGGTCACCTCGTCCGCGGCGAGCCCCGCCCGCTCCAGCTGGCGCGGAAGCAGGTGGTCACGGGCGATGACGACCTTCTCGTCCTCGGTGTAGCCGTCGAGGCGGACCAGCTCCATACGGTCGAGGAGCGCCTCCGGGATGGCCTCCAGGACGTTGGCGGTGGCCAGGAAGACGACGTCGCTCAGGTCCAGCTCCACCTCCAGGTAGTGGTCCCGGAAGGTGTGGTTCTGCGCCGGGTCCAGCACCTCCAGCAGGGCCGCCGCCGGGTCGCCGCGGAAGTCCGATCCCACCTTGTCGATCTCGTCGAGCAGGACCACCGGGTTCATGGACCCGGCCTCCTTGATCGCGCGCACGATCCGGCCGGGCAGCGCGCCGACGTACGTACGGCGGTGGCCGCGGATCTCCGCCTCGTCGCGCACGCCGCCGAGGGCGACGCGGACGAACTTGCGGCCCATGGCGTGGGCCACGGACTCGCCGAGGCTGGTCTTGCCGACACCGGGCGGGCCGACGAGCGCGAGCACGGCGCCGCCGCGCCGGCCGCCGACGACCCCGAGACCCCGGTCGCTGCGGCGCTTGCGCACCGCGAGGTACTCGGTGATCCGTTCCTTGACGTCCTCCAGGCCGGCGTGCTCGGCGTCCAGGACCGCCTTGGCGCCCCGGATGTCGTAGACGTCCTCGGTCCGCTCGTGCCACGGCAGTTCCAGGACGGTGTCCAGCCAGGTGCGGATCCAGGAGCCCTCGGGGGACTGGTCGCTGGACCGCTCCAGCTTGTCGACCTCCTTGAGGGCGGCCTCACGCACCTTCTCGGGCAGGTCGGCAGCCTCCACGCGGGTGCGGTAGTCGTCGGACTCCTCGCCCTCCTGCTCGCCGTTCAGCTCGCGCAGTTCCTTGCGGACGGCTTCCAGCTGGCGGCGGAGCAGGAACTCCCGCTGCTGCTTGTCGACGCCTTCCTGGACGTCCTTGGCGATGGTCTCGGCGACGTCCTGCTCGGCGAGGTGGTCACGCAGCTGGCGGGTGGCGAGCCTGAGCCGGGCGACCGGGTCGGCGGTCTCCAGCAGCTCCACCTTCTGCTCGGTGGTCAGGAACGGCGAGTAGCCGGAGTTGTCGGCGAGGGCGGAGACGTCGTCGATGGCCTGGACCCGGTCGACGACCTGCCAGGCGCCGCGCTTGCGCAGCCAGGCGGTGGCGAGCGCCTTGTACTCCTTGACCAGCTCGGCGACGTGGCCGGGCAGCGGATCGGGTGCGCTCTCGTCGATCCTCGTCCCCTCGACCCACAGCGCCGCACCGGGTCCGGTGGTGCCGGCGCCGATCCTCACGCGGCCGCGGCCGCGGATCAGGGCGCCCGGGTCACCGTCGGCCAGCCGGCCGACCTGCTCGACCGTGCCCAGCACGCCGGTGCTCGCGTACGACCCGTCGATGCGCGGCACCAGGAGGACCCGGGGCTTGCCGGGCTCGGACCGGGCGGCGGCCTGCGCGGCCTCGACCGCGGCGCGTACGTCGTTGTCGTTGAGGTCGAGCGGAACCACCATCCCGGGCAGCACGACCTCGTCGTCGAGCGGCAGCACGGGCAGGGTGAGCGGTGTGAACGCTGCGGACTCAGCAGCCATGATCTCCCCTTAGGCAGTCAAGTTGAGTTATGCCGACTCAATGCACGTGAGTCTCCGAATGTTCCCCGCCCCGGCCTCCGTTCGCTGTCGGCGATCACGCCTGCCGGCGTCGGCGGACCACGGCATAAGCTCCCAGTAATAATCAAAAAGCACTAGAGACCATTACAGGAGTCTTCGTGGACGGCGTCGTACGGGCATGGGTGGACGGCTGGGTCGTGTCGCGCGGGGCGGCCCCGCCGGTGCGGGAGCCGTGGGGGTTCACCGTGGACGTGGGACAGTCGGCGCACGTGTCGCGGCACGTCCTCGCGGCGGTCGGCGACGGCGTCGAGGAGGAGACCGTGCGCGCGGTCGCGGACGGTGTGCGGGGAACCGGCGTGTGGCTGAAGGTGTTCCAGGACCCGGCCCTGGTCGGGGGCTGGCTCGGGGACGGCTGGTGGGTGGATCCGGAGCCCGGTTGGCTGATGACCGTGCCGCTGCCGGCCCGGACGGGGCACACGCGCGTGCCCGACGGCCACCGCCTGCGCCGCTGGACGCGCGGCGGCGTCACCCGCCTTCTGGTCACCGCACCCGACGGCTCCTTCGCGGCCCGCGGCCAGGTCGCCCCGACCGGCGCCACGGCGGTGGTCGACCAGGTCGAGACCGCACCCGAGCACCGGCGCCGCGGCCTGGGCGGTCTCGTCGTGCGCCTCCTGGCGGAGCAGGCGGCCGCGGAGGGCGCGGAGACGGGCGTCCTGGCGGGAACCCCGGCCGGCCGGGCGCTCTACGAGTCGCTGGGGTGGACGGTGACAGCGCCGCTGACCAGCGCGAAGTTCACGGGGACCGGCGGGGTCGCCGACTAGTCGCACCACGCGCGCGTGGCACGGGCGCCGCCGCCCCTTGCCGCTCACGCGGACCGCTCCCTGGGCGCCGCACCCACGGCCAGGTCGCGACACCGATCCCCAGCGCGATCAGGTGGCCCCAGTTGCTCAGCGGGTCCGTGAGGGCGAGCAGGTCCTCCAGGAGCATCCCGCCGGACACCGCGAGCAGCAGCCGGCGCGGCCAGGGGCCCAGCAGGCCGGCCAACGCGCCGACGCTCGCCGCGACGCCGAAGCTGATGCCGTAGTCGAGACGGTGCAGCGAGCTGTCCGGAAGATGACCCACGAGGACGGCCAGGCCCACGGGGACCTCGGTCGCCAGGGTGGCCAGGACGTGCCCGAGCAGGAAGACGCCGGCCGCACGGACGCCCCCGACGCGCCGCTCCAGCGCGGTGAGGACCACCAGGAAGCCGAGCACGAACGGCGACGCGATCCCCCCGGCCACCCACAGCGCGCTGGCCACCAGCACCGGCACCGGGGCCCGCAGCAGGTGCGCGACATCGGTGCTGGAGTTCTCGTGCAGGACCCGCACGAGTGCGGGGTCGGCGTGCGCGCCGACGTACGACGTGACGGCGAGGACGAGGGCGTAGAAGAAGGTGAAGGGAGTGCCGGTGGGGGTGGGCAGCAGGTGCCACGGGCGCGGGCGGGGCCGGTCGCGCGCCGGGCCCGGTAGCTCGGGCGCGGACGGACCGCGCCCGCCGGGGCCGGCTGCCGCCCGCTGGCGGGGGACGCCGCCCAGGAGGCCGCGTACGTCGGGGAGGGTCGTCGGCGAGCCGGTCGGGCCGGACGATGCCGCCGTACCGGTCGGCGTGCGTTCCACCGTGAGGCGCTCCTTCCGTTCCCCGCACCCTCCGCTCCCCGGGCCGCCCTGTCTGTGACCGGCGCCACGCGCCGGTCGATTCACGGCGACCTCTCGGACATCGGCGGTACCGGCGGACGTCAACCGCGCCTACCCCGATCACCCCCGTCCGAACGCCCCTGCGTCCGATATTCCTCAACCAACCGTCAGGGCCGGTGCCAAGATGGTCCGATGCCCATCTCCTACGACTCCCCCGAAGTCCTGGACCGTCGTGAGGGCCCCTACGGCGAGGTCGTCCTGCGCCGGCACGGGGAACTGCTCCAGATCATCGCCAACGGCTGCTTCCTGATGGACACCTCCGACGGGCGCTCGGAACGCCTCCTGATGGACGCCGCGCTCACCGCGCTGGACGGCCGCCCCGCACCGGACGTGCTGATCGGCGGCCTGGGCGTCGGATTCTCGCTCGCACACGCCGCCGCCGACCCCCGGTGGGGCCGGATCACGGTCGTCGAGCGCGAACGCGCCGTCATCGACTGGCACCTCGACGGCCCGCTCGGCGCCGTCTCCCGCGCCGCCCTCGCCGACCCGCGCACCACCGTCGTGGAAGCCGATCTCCTCGACCACGTCAATGAGACGTCCGACACGTTCGACGCCCTGTGCCTCGACATCGACAACGGGCCCGACTGGACGGTGACGGAAGGCAACGACGGCCTGTACTCGCCGGCCGGACTCGCAAGCTGCGCAAGGGTGTTGAGACCCGGCGGGGTGCTCGCGGTGTGGTCCGCCCAGCCGTCTCCCAAATTCGAGGGAACCTTGGGGAATGCCGGGTTCCAACAGGTGCGTACCGAAGAGATCCCGGTTGCCCGAGGCGTGCCGGACGTCGTGCACCTCGCCGTCCGACCTGGATAGCAAAGCCGCGGTGACTCCCCGTACGCTGCTGCCCTGACGCAGGTCATCAAGGCGTCAACCGCAGTCATGCGCAGAAAAGGAATCACCCCACTGATTCCGGAAAGCACACTTCAGGGGCGGGCGATGGAGCAGACACACACCGCGCACAACGGCACGACGACGGCGACACCCGGTGCGCAGCGCCGGGTTCTGGTGGTCGAGGACGACCCCACGATCGTCGACGCCATCGCGGCCCGCCTGCGCGCCGAGGGATTCCTCGTGCAAACGGCGGGTGACGGCCCGGCGGCCGTCGACACCGCGGAGGCCTGGCAGCCCGATCTGCTGATCCTCGACATCATGCTGCCCGGCTTCGACGGTCTGGAGGTCTGCCGTCGCGTGCAGGCCGCCCGCCCGGTGCCGGTGCTGATGCTCACCGCGCGCGACGACGAGACCGACATGCTGGTCGGGCTCGGCGTGGGCGCCGACGACTATATGACCAAGCCGTTCTCCATGCGGGAGCTGGCCGCGCGCGTGCACGTCCTGCTGCGCCGCGTGGAGCGCGCCGCGGTCGCGGCCTCGACGCCGCGCAGCGGGATACTGCGGCTCGGCGAGCTGGAGATCGACCACGCGCAGCGCCGGGTCCGGGTGCGCTCGGAGGACGTGCATCTCACGCCCACCGAGTTCGACCTGCTGGTGTGCCTGGCGAACACCCCGCGCGCGGTGCTCTCCCGTGAGCAGCTGCTGGCGGAGGTGTGGGACTGGGCGGACGCCTCCGGCACCCGCACCGTCGACAGCCACATCAAGGCGCTGCGGCGGAAGATCGGGGCCGAGCGGATCCGCACGGTGCACGGGGTGGGCTACGCGCTGGAGACGCCGACGCCATGAGCCGCGGGCCGGACGGACCGAGAAGCCCCGGGGAGCCCTGGGGCGGTATGCGCCCGTTCTCGATCAAGACCAAGCTGGGGGCGCTGGTCGTCATCTCGGTGTTGATCACCACCGGGCTGATGATGATCGCCATGCGCACCGAGACCGAGCTGCGCTTCATCACGGTCTTCTCGATGATCGCCACCCTGTTGATCACGCAGTTCGTGGCGCACTCGCTCACCTCGCCGCTGGACGAGATGAACACCGTGGCCCGGTCCATCTCGCACGGCGACTACACCCGCCGGGTGAGCGAGAAACGCCGTGACGAGCTGGGCGACCTGGCCCAGACGATCAACGTCATGGCGGACGAACTGGAGGCGCAGGACCGTCAGCGCAAGGAGCTGGTGGCCAACGTCTCCCACGAGCTGCGCACCCCCATCGCGGGTCTGCGCGCCGTCCTGGAGAACGTGGTCGACGGGATCGCCGAGGCCGATCCCGAGACCATGCGCACGGCACTGAAACAGACCGAGCGGCTCGGGCGGCTGGTGGAGACCCTGCTGGACCTGTCCCGCCTCGACAACGGCGTCGTACCGCTGCGCAAGCGGCGCTTCGAGGTGTGGCCGTACCTGTCGGGGGTGCTGAAGGAGGCCAACATGGTCGCCTCGGCGCGCGCCACGATGGGCTCGGGCGGCAGCCACACGCGCACGGACGTCCACCTGCACCTGGACGTGACCCCTCCGGAGCTGACCGCGCACGCGGACCCGGAGCGCATCCACCAGGTCGTCGCCAACCTCATAGACAACGCGGTCAAGCACAGCCCGCCGCACGGACGGGTGACGGTCAGGGCGCGGCGGGGGCCACTGCCGGAGTCGCTGGAGCTGGAGGTCCTGGACGAGGGCCCCGGCATCCCGCGTTCGGAGTGGCACCGCGTGTTCGAGCGGTTCAACCGGGGCGCCGTCCGCCGTCCGCACGGTCCGGGCAGCGACGGCGGCACCGGACTGGGACTGGCGATCGCCCGCTGGGCGGTCGATCTGCACGGCGGCCGGATCGGAGTGGCCGAATCCGAGCGGGGCTGCCGGATTCTTATCACTCTTCCGGGAGACTCGTCCGTTCCAAGTTGACGTAAAGTCTGCGACGGAGCCGCAAGATCCACAGGCGTTCGCACGGTCGGACACGTGTGATCAGGCAACCCGCCGACGCAGGTCGGCCCAGGTCCGCACGCCGAGCGCGCGCGACCTGCATCAACGCACCCGTTTCAGCACGCAACCGCGTTTGTTTCCCGCCATTTCCACCCCCGAAACAGCCCTTGCGATGTGACTTACGCGACGATGCGGCGGCCCGGCCTGACCTTCCCCCGCCGGGGGGCGTAGCCTTTATTCCCGCTGTCCATCACCTTGTGAAGCGGAAGAGGGCGGTTGCCGCCGTGTCGCCACAGTCCCCCAGTAACGCATCGAGCATCTCGACCGACGCAGACCATGCGGGCAAGAACCCCGCTGCCGCGTTCGGAGCGAACGAGTGGCTCGTCGACGAGATCTATCAGCAGTACCTCCAGGACCCGAACTCGGTAGACCGTGCCTGGTGGGACTTCTTCGCCGACTACAAGCCGGGCGCGGCCGCGCCGTCGGCTCCGGCGGGTACTGCGGCCGCGGGGGCCGCAGCGACCTCCACCACGCCCGCGGCGCCCGCCGCACCGGCAGCTCCGGCCACCCCGGCCCAGGCCGCGCCCGCCGCCCCGGCCCCCGCGCCGGCGCCGGCCGCCCCGAAGCCCGCCGCCGCGGCTCCGGCGCCCGCGAAGGCCGCGGCCCCGGCCGCGAAGCCGGCCGCCAAGGCCGCGCCCGCCGTCTCCCCCGACGGCCCCGAGTTCGTGACGCTGCGCGGCCCGTCCGCCGCGGTCGCCAAGAACATGAACGCCTCGCTGGAACTGCCCACGGCCACGTCCGTGCGCGCGGTGCCGGTGAAGCTGCTGTTCGACAACCGCATCGTCATCAACAACCACCTCAAGCGCGCCCGGGGCGGGAAGATCTCCTTCACGCACCTGATCGGCTTCGCGATGGTGCAGGCCATCAAGGCCATGCCGTCGATGAACTGGCACTACGCGGAGAAGGACGGGAAGCCCACCCTCGTCAAGCCGCCGCACGTCAACTTCGGCCTCGCCATCGACCTGGTGAAGCCCAACGGCGACCGCCAGCTCGTCGTCGCCGGCATCAAGAAGGCCGAGACGCTGAACTTCTTCGAGTTCTGGCAGGCCTACGAGGACATCGTCCGCCGCGCCCGCGACGGCAAGCTGACGATGGACGACTTCACCGGCGTCACGGTCTCCCTGACCAACCCCGGCGGCCTCGGCACCGTCCACTCCGTCCCGCGCCTGATGCCCGGCCAGTCGGTCATCATGGGCGTCGGCTCCATGGACTACCCGGCGGAGTTCCAGGGCACCAGCCAGGACACCCTGAACAAGCTCGGCATCTCGAAGGTCATGACGCTCACGTCGACCTACGACCACCGGGTCATCCAGGGCGCCGCGTCCGGCGAGTTCCTGCGGATCGTCGCGAACCTCCTCCTCGGCGAGCAGGGCTTCTACGACGACATCTTCGAGGCGCTGCGCATCCCCTACGAGCCGGTCCGCTGGCTCAAGGACATCGACGCCAGCCACGACGACGACGTCACCAAGGCCGCCCGCGTCTTCGAGCTGATCCACTCCTACCGGGTCCGGGGCCACGTCATGGCCGACACCGACCCGCTGGAGTACCGCCAGCGCAAGCACCCCGACCTCGACATCACCGAGCACGGGCTCACCCTGTGGGACCTGGAGCGCGAGTTCGCCGTCGGCGGCTTCGCGGGCAAGTCCCTCATGAAGCTGCGCGACATCCTCGGCGTGCTGCGCGACTCGTACTGCCGCACCACCGGCGTCGAGTTCATGCACATCCAGGACCCCAAGCAGCGCCGGTGGATCCAGGACCGCATCGAGCGCTCGCACACCAAGCCGGAGCGCGAGGAGCAGCTGCGCATCCTGCGCCGTCTGAACGCGGCGGAGGCCTTCGAGACCTTCCTGCAGACGAAGTACGTCGGCCAGAAGCGCTTCTCCCTGGAGGGCGGCGAGTCCGTCATCCCGCTGCTCGACGCGGTGCTCGACTCGGCCGCCGAGTCGCGCCTCGACGAGGTCGTCATCGGCATGGCCCACCGCGGCCGGTTGAACGTGCTGGCGAACATCGTCGGCAAGTCGTACGCCCAGATCTTCCGCGAGTTCGAGGGCAACCTCGACCCGAAGTCGATGCACGGCTCCGGCGACGTGAAGTACCACCTGGGCGCCGAGGGCACCTTCACGGGCCTGGACGGCGAGCAGATCAAGGTCTCGCTGGTCGCCAACCCCTCGCACCTGGAGGCGGTGGACCCGGTCCTGGAGGGCGTCGCACGCGCCAAGCAGGACATCGTCAACAAGGGCGGCACGGACTTCACCGTCCTGCCGGTGGCCCTGCACGGCGACGCGGCCTTCGCCGGCCAGGGCGTGGTGGCCGAGACCCTGAACATGTCGCAGCTGCGCGGCTACCGCACCGGCGGCACGGTCCACATCGTCATCAACAACCAGGTCGGCTTCACCGCGGCCCCCGAGTCCTCGCGTTCCTCCATGTACGCGACGGACGTGGCCCGCATGATCGAGGCCCCGATCTTCCACGTGAACGGCGACGACCCGGAGGCCGTGGTCCGCGTCGCGCGGCTCGCCTTCGAGTTCCGCCAGGCCTTCAACAAGGACGTGGTGATCGACCTCATCTGCTACCGCCGCCGCGGTCACAACGAGTCGGACAACCCGGCCTTCACCCAGCCGCTGATGTACGACCTGATCGACAAGAAGCGCTCGGTGCGCAAGCTGTACACCGAGTCCCTCATCGGTCGCGGCGACATCACCCTGGAAGAGGCCGAGCAGGCGCTGCAGGACTACCAGGGCCAGCTGGAGAAGGTCTTCACGGAGGTCCGCGAGGCCACCGCGCAGCCCGCCCCCGGCAGCTCCCCCGACCCGCAGGACGGCTTCCCGGTCGCGGTGAACACCGCGATCTCGGCGGAGGTCGTCAAGCGCATCGCCGAGTCCCAGGTGAACATCCCCGACCACATCACCGCGCACCCGCGTCTGCTGCCGCAGCTCCAGCGCCGGGCCGCGATGGTCGAGGACGGCACGATCGACTGGGGCATGGGCGAGACGCTGGCCGTCGGCTCCCTCCTCCTGGAGGGCGTCCCGGTCCGCCTGGCCGGCCAGGACTCCCAGCGCGGCACGTTCGGCCAGCGGCACGCCGTGATCATCGACCGGGAGACCGGCGAGGAGTTCACGCCGCTGATGTACCTCTCGGACGAGCAGGCGCGCCTGAACGTCTACAACTCCCTGCTGTCCGAGTACGCGGCGATGGGCTTCGAGTACGGCTACTCGCTGGCCCGCCCCGACGCGCTCGTGCTGTGGGAGGCGCAGTTCGGCGACTTCGTCAACGGCGCCCAGACGGTCGTGGACGAGTTCATCTCGTCGGCGGAGCAGAAGTGGGGCCAGACGTCCGGCGTCACCCTGCTCCTGCCGCACGGCTACGAGGGCCAGGGCCCGGACCACTCGTCCGCCCGCCCGGAGCGCTTCCTCCAGATGTGCGCCCAGAACAACATGACGGTCGCCATGCCGACCCTGCCGTCGAACTACTTCCACCTCCTGCGGTGGCAGGTGCACAACCCGCACCACAAGCCGCTGGTCGTCTTCACCCCGAAGTCGATGCTGCGCCTGAAGGCCGCCGCTTCGAAGGCGGAGGAGTTCACGACGGGCCAGTTCCGCCCGGTCATCGGCGACGCCTCGGTGGATCCGGCCGCCGTCAGGAAGGTCGTCTTCTGCGCCGGCAAGGTCTACTACGACCTGGACGCCGAGCGTCAGAAGCGCGGCATCACGGACACCGCGATCATCCGCATCGAGCGCCTGTACCCGCTGCCGGGTGCCGAGCTCCAGGCGGAGATCGCCAAGTACCCGAACGCCGAGAAGTACCTGTGGGCCCAGGAGGAGCCGGCCAACCAGGGTGCCTGGCCGTTCATCGCCCTGAACCTGATCGACCACCTGGACCTGGCCGTCGGCGCGGACGTGCCGCACGGCGAGCGCCTGCGCCGCATCTCGCGGCCGCACGGCTCGTCCCCGGCGGTCGGCTCGGCCAAGCGTCACCAGGCCGAGCAGGAACAGCTGGTGCGTGAGGTGTTCGAGGCGTAGGCGTCCTCGACCATCGGACAGCGGCGGGGCCGCACCTCTTCACGGGGTGCGGCCCCGCTGTTTTCGCGGGGTGCGGGCCGGCTGTTGCGGGGTGCGGCCGGCTGTTCCGCGGGGTGCGGGTCGGCTGTTCGCGCCCGCTTATCCTTGACCCATGTACTTCACGGACCGTGGCATCGAAGAGCTGGAGAAGAGGCGCGGCGCGGAGGAGGTCACCTTCGAGTGGCTCGCCGAGCAGCTGCGGACGTTCGTCGACCTGAACCCGGACTTCGAGGTTCCGGTGGAGCGGCTGGCCACGTGGCTGGCCCGGCTGGACGACGAGGACGACGAGTAGGTCCACCGACGGCACGCCGGTCGTGTGCGGGGGCGCCCTGAGGGGCGCCCCTTTTGCGTGCCCGCCCGCTGCGGGAGGCCGGTCACCGGAAAGAGTGTCTTGACTTCCGAGGTCCGCGATATATCGTGTTTTACGTGAGACGCGATATGGCGTGTCGTGTCGTCGAGGAGGTCGTCACCATGTCCGAGTGGTCCGTCGTCGAGCCGAGGAAGCTCTCCTTCGACGAGCCGGTGAGTGAGCTGCACGTCCGCATCGTCGACGGAACGGTCAACGTGGTGGGCACCGACGAGGGTTCCGCCCGCCTGGAGGTCTCCCACATCGAGGGACCTCCTCTCGTCGTGACCCACCAGGACGGAGCGCTGACGGTGGCGTACGAGGACCTGCCCTGGAAGGGCTTCCTCAAATGGCTCGACCGCAAGGGCTGGCGGCGCAGTGCCGTCGTCTCGCTCGCCGTCCCGGCCGGCACCCGCGTGGAGGTGGGCGTGGTGAGCGCCGGCGCGGTGGTGTCCGGCATCGACGGCCGCGCCGAGGTGAAGGGCGTCTCCGGCGACACGACCCTCGTCGGCCTGGCGGGGCCGGTCCGCACGGACACCGTCTCGGGGAACGTGGAGGCGCAGGCCCTCACCGGCGATCTGCGCTTCAACTCCGTCTCAGGGGACCTGACCGTCGTCGAGGCGGGCTCCTCCGTGAAGGCCGACTCGGTGAGCGGCTCGATGATCGTCGACCTCGACCCGGCGAGCCGCCCCACCGACATCAGCCTGACCAGCGTCTCGGGTGAGATCGCCATACGGCTGCCCCACCCGGCGGACGCGCAGGTGGAGGCGAACACCGCGAGCGGCTCGGTCTCCAACGCCTTCGAGGACCTCCGGGTCAGCGGCCAGTGGGGCGCCAAGCGGATCACCGGCCGTCTCGGCACGGGCAGCGGCCGCCTCAAGGCCACGACGGTCTCCGGCTCGATCGCCCTGCTGCGGCGGCCTCCGGTGGAGGACGGGCCGTGGGAGGCGGGGTCGGCTCCGGGCGACGGCGAGTCCGCGGGTCCGGGAGACTGTCCCCCGTCCGGGGGCGGTTCAGCGTCCGGCCCGGACGACAGCACGACCGACAAGAAGGTGCTCTGACATGCCTCCCGTCTTCGCCCACGGCCGCCTCCGCCTCTACCTGCTCAAGCTCCTGGACGAGGCTCCGCGCCACGGCTACGAGGTGATCCGCCTCCTGGAGGAACGCTTCCAGGGGTTGTACGCGCCGTCGGCGGGCACCGTGTACCCCCGGCTGGCGAAGCTGGAGGCCGAGGGCCTGGTCACCCACACCAGCGAGGGCGGCCGCAAGGTGTACGCCATCACCGACGCAGGCCGGGCCGAGCTGGCCGACCGCAGCGGTGAACTCGCCGACCTGGAGCTGGAGATCCGCGAGTCGGTCGCCGAGCTGGCCGCGGAGATCCGGGCCGACGTGCGCGGAGCGGCGGGCGAGCTGCGGCGTGAGATGCGGGCGGCGGCCTCCGAGGCCCGTCAGGGCACCGGGGCGAGCACCGGGTCCGGCACCGCGCCGGGTGCCGGGGAGTACGGGGAGTACGGCGACAGGGAGTCGTGGCGGGTCGCCAAGGAGGAGATGCGGCGCGTCAAGCAGGAGTGGAAGGAACAGGCCCGCCGGGCAAAGGACGAGAGCCGGCGGGCGCGCGAGGAGGCCCAGCGGGCCCGTCGTCAGGCCAAGGAGGCCCAGGACCGGGCCGTGGCCCAGGCTCAGGAGGAGGTCCAGCGCATAGTGCGACGGGTCCAGGATCAGGTCCAGGACCACTTCGCGCGGGGCGACTGGCCGACGGGCGTCCGAGAGGGGCTGACCGAACTGGCCAAGGAGTTCGGCGAGTTCGGAAAGGACTTCGGGAAGGAGTTCGGCAAGGACTTCGGCTTCGGCCGGAGCGGCGCCGGGAGCCCGGAGCGAGCGGAGGAGGCCGCGGGACCGGCGGAGTCGGCGGGTGCCGCGGCCGAGGGCCCGGTCTACACCGAGACCCCCGCGGACTTCCCGGCCGGCTTCGAGCCGTCCTGGGCCCACGAGGCGCCGGGCGACGACCCGGCCCGTGACCTGGACCGGCTCCTGGACCGCTTCCGCGACGACATCCGCGACGCGGCCCGCGACCACGGCGTCACCGCCGACCAGCTCCGCGAGGCCCGCCGCCAGCTGTCGACGGCGGCGGCCCACATCGGGGCGATGCTGCGGACGGGCAGGGAATGAGCGCGGGCACCCGGCACCTCGGCTGAGCGCGGGCACCCGGCACCTCGGCTGAGCGCAGGCGCCCGGCGCGTCAGCCACCGGGCGCCGTCCGCACCTCACCGCCCACGGCCCGGGGCCGCCGGTTCGTCCCCTCCTGCTCCCGTCCTGCTCCCCTCCCGCTCCCGCGGCCTCAGCCCGCCCGGACCTCTCCCCGGGCGTGCAGGACGCGGGTCAGGGAGGTGTGGGTGACGCCGTGGTCGGCGACGGCGTCGGCGGCCGCCCGGGAGAGGCCCGCGCGCCGACGCGCCTCGTCCAGCGCCTCGCGGAGCGGCCCGCCGGCCTCCGCCGGGAGGCCGAGTGCGGCCGGTCTGCACGGCAACCCGAGTCGACACACGGGGGCGCGAAAGGCGGGCCCGGAATCCGGACCCGCCGTCAGGGGCGCGAGCAGTGGTCAGGAGTTGGTGAGGACGATCTTGCCGAACTGGTCACCGGACGCGAGCCGTTCGAAGCCCTCCCGGGCACGGTCCAGCGGAAGCACCTCGTCGATGACGGGCCGGATCCCGGTCGCGGCGCAGAAGGCGAGCAGGTCCTCCAGTTCGTCCTTCGTGCCCATCGTGGAGCCGACCACCCTCAGCTCCAGGAAGAAGATCCGGGTCAGTTCGGCGTGGGAGGGGCGGTCGCCGCTGGTCGCTCCGGAGATGACGAGGGTGCCGCCGGGCCGCAGCGACTTCACCGAGTGGGACCAGGTGGCGGCGCCGACGGTCTCGATGACGGCGTCCACACGCTGAGGGAGCCGCGCCCCCGGCTCGACGGCTTCGACGGCCCCCAGTTCCAGGGCCCGCTTCCGCTTGGCCTCGTCCCGGCTGGTCGCGAAGACCCGCAGTCCGGCCGCCCTGCCGAGCACGATCGCGGCCGTGGCCACTCCGCCCCCGGCGCCCTGCACGAGCACCGAGTCACCGGGCCGCACCCCCGCGTTGGTGAACAGCATGCGGTAGGCCGTCAGCCAGGCGGTGGGCAGACAGGCGGCCTCCTCGAAGGACAGTTCCTTCGGCTTGGGCAGGATGTTCCAGGTCGGCACGGCGACCCGCTCGGCGAAGGTGCCCTGGTAGTGCTCGGTGAGGATGGACCGGGGCTCCCGGGGGCCGACCCCGTGGCCGGTCTGGCCGATGACGGAGTGCAGCACCACCTCGTTGCCGTCCTCGTCGACGCCGGCGGCGTCGCAGCCGAGGATCATCGGCAGCTTGTCCTCCGGGAGGCCGACGCCCCGCAGGGACCAGAGGTCGTGATGGTTGAGGGAGGCGGCCCGGACGGTGACGGTGCTCCAGCCGGGGCGGGCGTCGGGAGCCGGTCGCTCCCCCAACTCCAGTCCGGAAAGCGGCTGGTCGCGGTCGATTCGAGCGGCGTAGACGGCGAACATGCCCCCGACGATAGGGTCCCGCGGCTCCCGGCGAAACCGGGGGGCACTGTGAGACATGCCCTCTTGCGCGACCGGCTCACGGACGTGAGCGGACGCCCTCGAGGGGCGGCTCGCGGGGCGGGGAGACGCGTGACCGGCCCTCGTGCCCCGCGGCCGCCCCACGACCGCCACTGCCGCCGCTGCCGCCACCGGGGACGAGGCTCCCTCCTCGATCCACCCGGACGGGTGCCCGGACAGGAAAAACGGCCCCGCCCGAGGAACGGGCGGGACCGTCTCGGCCGTACGTCAGCGGCGGGCGACCCCTTCGGCACGGGCAGCCGCGGCGACCGCCGCGGTGACCGCCGGAGCGACCCGCTCGTCGAACGGCGAGGGAATGACGTAGTCCGCCGCGAGGTCGTCGCCGACGACACCCGCCAGCGCCTCGGCCGCCGCGATCTTCATGCCCTCGGTGATCCGGGACGCCCGCACCTGGAGCGCACCGGCGAAGATCCCCGGGAACGCCAGCACGTTGTTGATCTGGTTCGGGAAGTCCGACCGCCCGGTCGCGACGACCGCCGCGTACTTGTGGGCGACCTCGGGGTGGATCTCCGGGTTGGGGTTGGCCATCGCGAACACGAAGGCACCCTTCGCCATCGAGGCGACCGCGTCCTCCGGGACCGTACCGCCGGAGACGCCGATGAAGACGTCCGCGCCGGACAGCGCGTCCCCGAGGGAGCCGGTGAGGCCGGCCTTGTTGGTGAACCCGGCCACATCGCGCTTGACGTCGGTCAGGTCCTCGCGGTCCGCCGAGACGACGCCCTTGCGGTCGGTGACCGCGACGTCTCCGATGCCGGCCTCGACCAGCATCCGGGCGATGGCGACACCGGCCGCGCCGGCGCCCGAGATGACGGCCCGCAGGTCCGCGATGGAACGTCCGCTCAGCCGGGCCGCGTTGCGCAGCGCCGCCAGCGTCACGACCGCCGTACCGTGCTGGTCGTCGTGGAAGACCGGGATGTCGAGCCGTTCCTGGAGCCGGCGCTCGATCTCGAAGCACCGCGGTGCCGAGATGTCCTCCAGGTTCACTCCGCCGAACGAGGGCGCGAGGCGCACCACGGTCTCGACGATCTCGTCCACGTCCGTGCAGGCGAGCGCGATCGGCACCGCGTCGACCCCGCCGAACTGCTTGAAGAGGATGGCCTTGCCCTCCATCACCGGAAGGGAGGCCTCCGGCCCGATGTCCCCGAGGCCGAGCACGGCCGTGCCGTCGGTCACGACGGCGACGACGGACGACTTCCACGTGTAGTCGTTCACCAGGTCCGGCTGTTCCGCGATCGCGGTGCACACCCGCGCGACGCCGGGCGTGTAGGCGAGGGACAGGTCGTCCTTGTCGCGGATCGGAACGGTGGCCTGCACGGCCATCTTTCCGCCCCGGTGCAGCGCGAACGCCGGGTCGAACGAGTCGAGAGGCTCCGCACCGCCCTCCTGGCCCGTATGGTCCGTTTCGCTCTCGCTGCGAGGATTGACGATCTCCGCTGCCACTGTGTCTTACCCCTTAGGTCTTCATGGATGAGGGTGGCCACTCCTGGTTGAGAAGTGGGCGGGCACCGCGCAGGACCCAGCGGTGGATACGTACGGGCACTGCGCGTCGGGCGCGCCGCACACGCGCCCTGAGCCCCGGATGAGGGGTGTAAAGAACCTTCTTACCGGACGGACACCACCGACGACGAGTCCATTCGGTGCAAGGTCACATGCCGCCGCCGGCAGGACTCCGCCTCCTCACCTGCACCGTCATATCCCAGTGACATGACTCATGCGTGAAGCGCGGACAAGTCTCGGCCAAACCCTTGACAAGAAGTGACTTCCCGGCGCCCGACGGAGCGTGTTCGTCCACATGGCGAGATGGGCCGAAGATCTTCCGGCTGGAAGCGGGGATGCCCGCAGATGGTCCGGCCTGGTCAGGTCGTGATGTACCGGACTGGTCGGATTCGGGTGTCGCCCGTTATCCGATTTTGACATGGCTGGCCCCCTGAATGGCGTAGTCCGAATGGCAAGATGCCGTCATCACACGAGGTCGCGACACCCGATGGTGTGTGTTCTCGTCGACCCATCGGCATCTCCATCCATCCGCCGGAGGCACTCACCATGACCGCACGCTCCATCCGCTGTACCACCGCCGCGCGCACCCGGCTCGCCGCGGTCGGAACCCTCGCGGTCACGGGCGCCCTGCTGCTCACCGCGTGCGGTGACCAGACCAAGGACGACGGCTCCGGGAGCAGCGACACCGCCTCGACCAGCACGGCCCCGCTGTCCGGCAAGCTGCCCCAGGCCATCCGTGACAAGGGCGTCATCAAGGTCGGTTCCGACATCGCGTACGCGCCGGTCGAGTTCAAGGACAGCTCCGGCAAGGTGGCCGGCATCGACCCGGACATCGCGGCCGCCATGGGCGAGCAGCTCGGCGTGAAGTTCGAGTTCCAGAACGCCACGTTCGACACCCTCATCGGTGGTCTGGCGTCCAAGCGCTACGACATCGCCATGTCGGCCATGACCGACACCAAGGACCGCCAGGAAGGCGTCGACTCCGACACCGGCAAGAAGGTCGGCGCGGGCGTCGACTTCGTCGACTACTTCACCGCGGGCGTCTCCCTCTACACCAACAAGGGCGACAGCAAGGGCATCAAGACCTGGGACGACCTGTGCGGCAAGACGATGGCCGTGCAGCGCAACACCTTCTCCCACGACCTCGCCAAGGACCAGGCGGAGAAGTGCAAGAAGGACGGCAAGGCGGCCCTCAAGATCGAGGACTTCGCCACCAACCCCGAGGCCGAGACCCGGATGCGCGCCAAGGGTGCCGACGTCGTCTCCGCGGACTTCCCGATCGCCGCCTACTCCGTGAAGAACGCCGGGGGCGGCAAGTACTTCGAGATCGTCGGCGACCAGGTCGAGGCCGGCCCGTACGGCATCGCCGTCGCCAAGGGCAACACCGAGCTGCGTGACGCGCTCCAGGCGGCCGTCCAGGCGATCATCGACAACGGCGAGTACAAGAAGATCGTCGAGAAGTGGGGTGTCGCGGACGGCGCGGTCACCGAGTCCAAGATCAACGGCGGTTCCTGAACCGACACCGTTCGACTCGGCTCCGAAAGGCTCCACCCGTGACTGTTGACGTCAACAAGACGGACGGTCCCGACGCGACGCCCCCCGCCGGGCCGGAGGCCATCAAGGCCATCCCGGTCCGGCACCCGGGGCGATACGTTTCGGCGGTCGTCGCGCTGGCCCTGCTCGGCTCGGTCGTCTACGCCTTCGCGCAGGGCAACATCAACTGGGGCGCGATCCCCGACTACTTCTTCGACGACCGCATCCTGCACGGCGTCTGGAACACCCTGCTGCTCACCGTGCTGTCCATGGTGATCGGCATCGCCGGCGGCATCCTGCTCGCCGTGATGCGCCTGTCGAAGAACCCCGTGACCTCGTCGGTCGCATGGTTCTACATCTGGTTCTTCCGCGGCACCCCGGTCCTGGTCCAGCTGTTCGTCTGGTTCAACCTGGGCCTGGTCTTCGAGTACATCAACCTGGGTCCGATCTACAAGGACTACTGGTCGTCGTTCATGACGCCGCTGCTGACGGCGCTCCTCGGGCTGGGCCTCAACGAGGCCGCCTACATGGCCGAGATCTGCCGCGCCGGCCTGCTCTCGGTCGACGAGGGGCAGACCGAGGCGTCGCAGGCGCTCGGCATGAGCCACACCAAGACGCTCCGCCGGATCGTCATCCCGCAGGCGATGCGGGTGATCGTGCCGCCGACGGGCAACGAGGTCATCAACATGCTGAAGACGACCTCGCTCGTCTCGGCGGTGCAGTTCGCCGACCTCTTCAAGGAGGCCCAGGACATCGGTCAGAACGCCGGCTCCACGGTGGAGATGTACTTCCTCGCCGCCGCCTGGTACCTGATCATGACCTCGATCCTGAGCGTCGGGCAGTACTACGTCGAGCGGTACTACGCCCGTGGTTCGAGCCGCAGCCTGCCGCCGACGCCGCTCCAGCGCGTCAGGGCCGCCGTCCTGCCGGCGCGCCGCCCGAAGGGAGTCCCGGCATGACGCAGCCTTCCCACCCCATGGTGAAGGCCGAGGGCGTCCACAAGTCCTTCGGCCCCGTCGAGGTCCTCAAGGGCATCGATCTCCAGGTGGACTCCGGTGAGGTGTTCTGCCTGATCGGCCCGTCCGGCTCCGGCAAGTCGACCTTCCTGCGGTGCATCAACCACCTGGAGAAGGTCAACGCCGGACGCCTGTACGTCGACGGCGAGCTGGTCGGCTACCGCCAGAAGGGCGACAAGCTCTACGAGCTGAAGGACAGCGAGGTCGCACTGAAGCGCCGGGACATCGGCATGGTGTTCCAGCGGTTCAACCTCTTCCCGCACATGACCGCGGTCGAGAACGTCATGGAGGCCCCGGTCCAGGTCAAGCGCCAGAACAGGGGCCAGGCCAGGGAGCGCGCCATGCAGCTCCTGGAGCGGGTCGGCCTCGGCGACAAGGCGGGCAACTACCCCTCGCAGCTCTCCGGCGGTCAGCAGCAGCGCGTGGCGATCGCCCGCGCCCTGGCCATGGACCCGAAGCTGATGCTGTTCGACGAGCCGACCTCGGCGCTGGACCCGGAGCTGGTCGGTGACGTCCTCGACGTCATGCGCGACCTGGCGGAGTCCGGGATGACGATGGTCGTCGTCACGCACGAGATGGGCTTCGCCCGCGAGGTCGGCGACAGCCTGGTCTTCATGGACGGCGGCGTGGTGGTGGAGGCCGGCAACCCGCGCGACGTCCTGACCAACCCGCAGCACGAGCGGACCCAGGCGTTCCTGTCCAAGGTTCTCTGACCGGACGCGACGCACGACCGAGGGGCGGTACGGGGATCTGTCCCCGTACCGCCCCTCGCGTCGTGCCGGCGCCGGCAGCGGGGGGCCGAGCACGAGCCGCCGTGGAGCGGGAGCCCACTCGAAGGCCGTCCGCGTAATACCCTGGGAGCTCAGTCAGCCGTTACCCGGCCGCACCGACGACCACAGAGCCCATCCGTAAGGACTTCACGTGGAACTGGCCTATTACTCGGACTATGCCGTCCGCCTCGTCAACAGCGAGGAACCGGCCCGGGGCAAGGACTCGCTGACCTCGGTCGAGGCCGTCCGCGGCCTGTTCGCCGGCAACGCGTCGGCGGCCCGCCGCGCCACCGATGCGGACGTCACCCGGTTCCGTTCGGTCCGGGCCCGGCTGCGCGCGGTCTTCGAGGCGGCCGACCGCGGTGACGAGACCCTCGCCGTCGACCTGCTGAACTCCCTCCTGCTGGAGTTCCCCGTCAGCCCCCAGATCTCCGGGCACGAGCACCGCGACGACGACGGCAGCCCGCTGTGGCACATGCATCTCGCCGACCACCCGTCGAACGCGACCGCCGGCTTCGCGGCCATCGCCGCGATGGGCCTGGCCTTCCACCTGACGGAGTACGGCGTCGACCGGCTGGGCCTGTGCGAGGCGAGCCCGTGCCGCAACGCCTACCTGGACACCTCCACGAACCGCTCCCGGCGCTACTGCTCCGACCGCTGCGCGACCCGCGCCAACGTGGCCGCCTACCGCGCCCGCAAGCGCCTGGAGGCCGACCGGTCGGTGAGCACGGGCCTGGCCGCGGACAGCGCCCAGCGCAGCGCCGCCAGCGGCGAACGCTGATCCGCCTTGCGGGGCCGGTAGCGGAACCGCACCTTCCCGAGGATCAGCTCGTCGGGCACGGTGCCGTAGTCGGTGCTGTCACCGCCGGCGAACGCGTTGTCCCCGAGCACCCACCAGCCGCCGTCGCGGCGCTCCGCGGCCCGCTTGACGACGAGCAGGTCCTGCTGGAAGGGGTGCCGCAGCACGATCACGTCCCCCGGCCGCACCCGGGCCCCGTACCGCACCACCAGCTGATCGCCGTGGTGCAGCGTGGGAACCATGGACGGGCCGGTCACCTCGGCCAGCCCGAACGGCGCGGTGGCCCTCCCGCGCTCGGCGTCCTGCGACGGCTCCGGCATCGCCGGCACCTCCCCTGGTCCGTTCCGCCACCAGTCTCAGTCTGACCCCGGACTTTTGTCCTAAGCCCATGGGGGCACTCGCGAAAACCGTTCCCTCAGGGAGTAATGTCCCACCTGAGAAGACGATCACGAGGAAGGAACGCTCCATGCTTTCCCGCCTGTTTGCCCCCAAGGTCACGGTCAGCGCGCACTGCGACCTGCCCTGCGGTGTGTACGACCCGGCCCAGGCCCGCATCGAGGCGGAGTCGGTGAAGGCCGTGCAGGAGAAGATGGCCGCCAACGACGACCCGCACTTCCAGGCGCGCGCCACCGTCATCAAGGAGCAGCGCGCCGAGCTCGCGAAGCACCACGTCTCCGTGCTGTGGAGCGACTACTTCAAGCCCCCGCACTTCGAGAAGTACCCCCAGCTGCACCAGCTGGTCAACGACACCCTCAAGGCCCTGTCGGCCGCGAAGGCGTCGACCGACCCGAAGACGGGCGAGAAGGCGCTGGAACTCATCGCCGAGATCGACAGGATCTTCTGGGAGACGAAGAAGGCCTGACACCCGGCCGTTCCCGACACCGGCGGTCGGTGCACCACCGCCGGACGAGGGACTTCCCGCAGGGGCCCGGTCGGCACACGACCGGGCCCCTCCGGCGTGCCCGGGCGGGTGACCGGGCGTCCTCGCGGGTGCCGGGGAAACCAGGGTGGTCCCGGGCGCGCACCGGCCTACGATCGCCGCATGAGCTCCCGCACCCGCGTCCGCTGGACGTACGCCTTCCTCGACCGACCCGCCGAGCGCTTCGAGCGGGCCTGCGCGTTCTGGACCGCCGTCACCGGCACGGTCCTGTCCGAGCCCCGCGGGGACAAGGGCGAGTTCGTCACCCTCCTGCCGGAGGGGGCCGACGCCTGTGTGAAGGCGCAGGCGGTCGTTGACGGGGCGGACGGGGCGCATCTCGACTTCTGCGTCGAGGACGTGGAGGCCTTCGTCGCGGCGGCGCTGGACGCGGGGGCGCGCACGGTCGCCGGCCACGAGGGCTGGGCCGTACTGCGCTCCCCCGCAGGCCAGTTGTTCTGCGCGGTCCCCTGGCACGGCGAGGCCGCATGCCCGCCCGTGGTGGCCGGCAGCCGCCTGGACCAGGTCAGCATCGACATCCCGCCGTCCGCGTACGACGCCGAAGTCGCCTTCTGGAGCCGTCTCCTGCCCGACTGGACCTCCCGGCCGGGCTCACTGCCGGAGTTCCACGTGGTGGCGCCGCCGCCCGGACTGCCCGTGCGGGTCCTGCTCCAGCGCCTCGGTGAGGAGCGGCCCCTCTCCGCCCACCTCGACCTCGCGTGCGGCCAGGACATCGAGACGGTGCGGGCCCGGCACGAGCGGCTGGGTGCACGGTTCGTCGCCGGCCACCCCCACTGGACGGTGCTACGCGACCCGGCGGGCGGCCTGTACTGCCTGACCGGCCGGGACGCGGAGACGGGCGGGCTGCCGCGCGGTTAGGGCACCACGGGCTCCACGGTCGTCGGTGTCCCCCGGCTCTCCCCGGTGAACCGTCAGGAAACGCCCGGCCGGGGGGGCGGGCGTCAGGGGGCGGGGGCGGCGGGGGTGCCGGGCTCGTCGGCGTGCTCCGGGGAGTCGGGGCGGCCGTGCTGTTCGACGGGCTCGGAGTGGCCGTGTTGTTCGACGGGCTCGGAGTGGCCGTGTTGTGCGGCCCCGGGTTCGAGGAACGAATCGCAGTCGGGGTTGTGGCACGGGCCCGCCACCCAGCGCGGCACCCACGCGCCCAGCGTCTTGTGGCGCCGGACCACCGTGTCCACGGTCTGCCCGCAGTCGGGACAGACGTGCTTTTCCCTGTCCATGCCCTCAGGGTAGGCCGGTCATCGCTTCCGCGCGTACCTGCGGACGAGGACTCCGTTGGAGAAGGTGCGCACGGACTCCAGGCCGAAGTCGGTCACGGAGAAGTCGGCGCCGAACATCGGCATGCCGGAGCCGTAGACCTGCGGGTAGGTCTTGATGACGAGTTCGTCGATCTCGTCGAGCAGTGCGCCCGCGATGCGTGAGCCGCCGCAGAGCCAGATGCCCAGCTCGCTGTCCTCGGCCTTGAGCCGGCGGACCCGAGCGACGAGGTCCGTGTCGATGATCTCGACGTTCGGGTCGGGTGAGGGGCCGAGGGTGCGGGAGGCGACGAACTCGCGCAGGTGGCCGTAGGGGCTGGTGATGCCCGCGTCGAGGGCGATCTGGTAGCTGGCCCGGCCCTGGATCACGCTGTCGAAGTTCGGGTTCCCGGCGCCCTCGATGCCCAGCTGCTCACGGCCCTGGACGGCGATGGTGTCCGGGTACACCGAGGTGAGGTAGGCGAGGAACTCCTCGTCCAGGAAGGCGAACATCGACGACGCGTCGCCCTGCGGGTCTCCGATGAAGCCGTCGATGGAGCAGGCGACGTAGTAGGTGAGCTTGCGCAAGCCGGTCTCTTTCCGTGGTCCGAACTGAACAACTTCAGTTGTAGTACTTCAACCGTAGTGGCGACAAGTGTTTTTCCGGGCCGGACCGGCAACCGCGGCAAGTGGGAGAAGGTATTCCGCATGACGGGGAGTCCTGAGCGGCGGCCCGCACGCGAAGAGGCGGGTCCCGCGCGCCGTGGGGATGCGCGGGGCCCGCCGGGCCGGACCTCTCGGGGCCCTACGGAGTCAGGAGCCGTACGGTCCCGGAGGCCCGGGGACTGCGAGGAGCGGGGGCCGCCTCGGTGGTGGGCCTGCCCTCCTCACATGCTGCGGCGCGTCACGAACTCCGCCAGGGACAGCAGGCCGCCAGCCGCTTCCGGGTCCGGGACGGCGCGGGCCAGCTCGGACATCGCCCGGGCCATGCGGTCCGCCGCCTGTTCCTGGGCCCATTCCCGGCCGCCGGCCCGCTCGACGGCCAGTGTCATGCGCTCCACGTCGTCCCCCTGCCCGCGGGGGGACGCGTACAGCTCCGCCAGTTCCACGGCGGCGGGGGTGCCGGAGCCGAGCGCGGCGATCACCGGCAGGGACTTCTTGCGGGCGACCAGGTCGGCACCCGCCGGCTTGCCGGTGTGCCGCGGGTCTCCCCATATGCCGATCACGTCGTCGATGAGCTGGAAGGCGAGCCCGGCCTGACGGCCGAACGCGTCCAGCGCCTCGACATCCTCCTCGGCCGCCCCCGCGTACAGCGCGCCGAGGGCGCAGGCGCAGCCGAGCAGGGCCCCGGTCTTGGCCTCGGCCATGGCGAGCACCTCGTCGAGGGTGACCTCGGCCGGGCCCCGCTGCTCCAGGGCGGTGTCCGCGTGCTGGCCGGCGCACAGCTCGATCACGCAGTCCGCGAGCCGGACGGCGGCGGCCGAGGACGCCGGATGCGGGTGCGCGGAGAGCATTCCGAGAGCGAGCGCCTGGAGCGCGTCCCCGGCGAGGACGGCGTCGGCGTCGCCGAACACCGTCCAGGCGGTGGGACGGTGCCGGCGGGTGGTGTCGCGGTCCATCACGTCGTCGTGCAACAGCGTGAAGTTGTGGACCAGTTCGACGGCGGCGGCCGCCGGCAGGGCCGCCGTCCTGGCCGCCGGGCCGCCCAGCGCGGTGGCCGCGGCGAGCACCAGCGCGGGCCGGATCGCCTTGCCCGCGTTGCCCGCGGCCGGTGTGCCGTCGGCGTGTTCCCAGCCGAAGTGGTAGAGCGAGATCCGCCGCATCGAGCCGGGCAGCGAGTCGATCGCCGCACGGAGCGCGGGGTCGACAAAACCCCGGGTCTCCTCCAGGATCGCGGCCGCCTCGTGCCCGTCGAGCGCTCCGGGGCCACTGTCGGTCCGACTCGGGACGCTCCGTCCTCTCTCCCGTGCCGCGCCGGGGTGCGGCCTGGCCCGCGTCACGTACTCGGTCATCGAGTCTCCCTCGCCGGGGCCGTGCACGGCGGCGGATGCGCGGCCGTGCGCGGCCCCCCTGGGTGTACCCGCCCGGGTGGGCGGGGACACGGCGTCCGCACGGGCCGGGTCACCGCCAGCGGCCGATCTCGACGTTCTCCAGCACGCCCAGCGCGTCCGGAACCAGCACCGCCGCCGAGTAGTAGGCCGTGACCAGGTACTTGATGATGGCTTGTTCGTTGATGCCCATGAACCGCACGGACAGGCTCGGCTCGATCTCGTCCGGGATGCCGGACTGGCGCAGGCCGATGACGCCCTGGTCCTGCTCGCCGAGGCGCATCGCGATGATCGAGCTGGTGCGTGCCTCGGTCACCGGGATCTTGTTGCACGGGTAGATCGGCACTCCCCGCCAGGTGGGGATCCGGTTGCCGGCGACGTCGATCGTCTCGGGGACGAGCCCCCGCTTGTTGAGTTCGCGGCCGATCGCGGCGATCGCGCGCGGGTGGGCGAGGAGCATCTTGGTGCCGCGCCGGCGGCTGAGCAGCTCGTCGAGGTCGTCCGGGCCCGGCACACCGTCGTGCGGCTGGATCCGCTGGTCGTACTCGCAGTTGTGGAGCAGACCGAACTCACGGTTGTTGACCAGCTCGTGCTCCTGACGCTCCTTCAACGCCTCGACCGTCAGCCGCAGCTGCTGCTCGGTCTGGTTCATCGGCTGGTTGTACAGGTCGGCCACGCGCGAGTGGATGCGCAGGACGGTCTGGGCGATGCTCAGTTCGTACTCGCGCGGCCGGGCCTCGTAGTCCACGAAGGTGTGCGGGATGTCCGGCTCGCCGGCGTGCCCCGCGGCCAGGTCGACGGCCTTCTCGCCGTAGCGGTTGGTCGACTGCGCGGGGATCGAGCGCAGGCTCCGCAGGTGCTCGGCCAGTGAGCCGGCGCGCTCGGCGACCTGCTCGAAGTCCTGGCGGGACAGGATCAGCACGGTGCAGGCGGTGTCCGCGCGGGCGGTGTACTCCCAGATGGCGTCCGGGTCGAGCAGTGCCTGGTCGCCGAAGTACGCGCCGTCGGCGAGGACTCCGAGGACCTGGTCGTCGCCGTAGGGGCCGGTGCCGACCTTCTCGACCCTGCCGTGCGCGAGGAGGTAGACCTTGTCGGTCCGGCTGCCGAAGGAGACGACGACTTCGCCCGGCGCGTACTCCCGCTGCCGGCAGCGGGAGGCCAGCTCCGAGAGCACGTCCTCGTCCTCGTAGGACCGCAGCGCGGGCAGCTCGCCCAGCTCCGCGGGAATGACCTCGACACGGTCCCCGGTCTTGACGAAGGTGACGCGACCGTCACCGACGGCGTACGTCAGGCGCCGGTTCACCCGGTACGTGCCGCCCTGCACGTCGACCCAGGGCAGATTCCGCAGCAGCCAGCGAGAGCTGATCTCCTGCATCTGCGGTACGGACTTGGTGGTGGTGGCCAGGTTCCGCGCGGCCGCGGTGCCGAGGCTCTGCTGCGGCTTGCCCTGCTCAGCGCGGACTTCTTCGCCTACCGACATAGAGAATTGCCCTCCCGGTGATGCGCCGGAGCCGTACTGCGCCGGCGCACTGTTCTCGCGGACAAGCCTTCCATCACTCAAAGTGTTCGTGCCATTACCCGAAAGAGCGGGAATGGATCATCGGCGGTGTGGGCACGGCGGGTCTTCGCACGAACGGTGTTCGACAATGACGGGGTGACCAGGCCCCTTCCGTTCGACTCCGCCGCGCTGCGCCCCCGGCTGCCCTCGCCGTTGGAGGAGGTGGCCGACGACCGGTTCGCCCGGCACGGTGTACGGCTGCTCCTCAAGCGGGACGACCTGATCCACCCGGAGCTGATCGGCAACAAGTGGCGCAAGCTCGTGCCGAACCTGGCGGCGGCGGCCGGGCGGCCGGTCGTCACGTTCGGGGGCGCGTACTCCAACCACCTGCGGGCGACGGCCGCCGCCGGCCGCCTGCTGGGCCTGCCCACGGTCGGGGTGGTGCGCGGCGACGAGCTGGCCGACCGCCCGCCGAACCCCTCGCTGGCCCGCTGCGCGGCCGACGGAATGCGGCTGCACTTCGTCGACCGGGCGACCTACCGCCGCAAGGCCGACCCCGCCACGCTGGCGGCGGTCCTGCGCGCGGCGGACGCCGAGGACGCGTACGTGGTGCCCGAGGGCGGCAGCAACGCGCCGGCCGTCCGCGGCTGCCGGGCTCTCGGCGAGGAACTGCGCGCCCACGCCGATGTCGTGGCCCTCGCCTGCGGCACCGGCGGCACCCTCGCGGGCCTCGCCGCCGGCCTGGGCCCCGGCCGGCGGGCCCTCGGCATACCGGTCCTCAAGGGCGGCTTCCTCGGCGACGGGATACGGGCCCTGCAGCAGGAGGCCTTCGGCGGCCCGGTGGGCGACTGGCGGCTGGACGAGCGCTTCCACTTCGGCGGGTACGCCCGCACCACTCCCGCGCTCGAGGACTTCGCGCGGGACTTCGAGGAGCGGCACGGCCTGCCGGTCGAGCGTCTCTATGTCGCCAAGTCGCTGTACGGACTTGTCGTCCTCGCCGAGGAGGGCGCCTTCCCGCGCGGGACACGGCTCGCGGCGGTCGTGACGGGAGCACCGTTCACTTCCTGACCGGCCCGCCCGCCCCACGCTCCGGACCGCCCGACACCGCCAGGGTGGTTGGGGGGGGGGGGGGGGGGGGGGGGGGGGGGGGGGGCGGGGGGGGGGGGCGCGCCCCCCCCCCCCCGCCCCCGGGGCGCGAGGCGATCGACCGGGCGGGAGCCGCGGACGCCCGCGGCACGCAGCCGGCCGGCCCTCGCCCGGTGGTCCCCCTGCGAGCCGCGGCAA